>JAUTCQ010000017.1:300000-522651 GCA_030673845.1 Verrucomicrobiota bacterium JB022 | reverse complement strand
CAGGAGGTTTTTCCCCTGCCAGGAACGCCGGTAGAGGATGTCCAGCGCCTGGTAAAAGTCGCGGCAGGCCTGCCCGATCAGTTCGATCTCCTTGAGCTGGGCAGGCGTGAGCGGCCAGGCCTCGGGCGAGAGGCGCCAAGTCTTGTCCTCGAACAGGGGTTGCGCCTCAAGCGAGGCCTTAACGGTCTGGTAATCAAGCGTGGCCATGGCAATGTCGGGCTTCATCCATAACGGTTGAAACTTCCAAGGGGAAACCTTTTCCGCGCCGGAGCAAGCCGCAGATGCATTTTCCGGATGTGCCCGCTCCTTAGCCCCCTTCGCCCTCAGGCAGAGCCGTTCCATGATCATCAGCACTTGATTTTTCCCCAGGAATAGCCACCTGTACCCAATAAGCTGTCCACACTGTAGTGAGCACTTCGGTTAACTGTATGATAAGTGTGACTTTCAGGATAATGCCAGTAACGTAATATTCCTCCGTTACGGACATAAACGTCAAACCGATGAACATGCCCAACACTCCAGAGTATTCACTAGAGCCCTTTTTTGAATCGTTGCCCGAGCTGTTGTGTATTGCCGGTTTTGACGGGTATTTTAAAAAAATAAATCCCGCCCTTTGCAAGTTGTTGAAGTACACGGAAGCCGAGCTCTATGCCCGTCCCATCAACACCTTCGTCCACCCCGAGGACCAGGCCCTGACTGAAACCCACCGGCGTAACCTGTACGCGGGCAAGCCCCTGATAAACTATGAAAACCGCTACCTGACCAAGGACGGCGAGACTGTGTGGCTCTCCTGGAACTCGATTCCCCAGCAGGAAGAGGGGCTGGTCTACGCCATTGCCAAAAACATCACTTCCAATAAAGAGCACGAGGTTGCGCGAAACGCGATGCTGGCCGAGATGACCCGAGCGAACGAACGCCTGAAGCAAATGAACTATGCCACCTCACATGATTTACGCTCCCCGGTGGCAAACCTGATCTCGCTCTTCAGCATCCTGGACCACAGCAAAATCACCGACGCTCAGACCCAGGAGTTTATCCAAATGATGACCGAGGCCGCCAACGAGCTGGAGCAGATGCTTAACCGCTACCTGGATCAAATCGAGAAAAGCCAAGCTCAGGACGCTCAGCTCGAAATCCTCTCGATCCATACAACCGTCGAAAAAGTCAAAAAGCCGCTCTTCTACCTGATCGCAGGTTCGCAGGCCCGGATCACGATGGACCTGGAAGCATTCGACACCCTTACTTTCAAACAATCATATCTGGAAGGCATTTTTCTGAACCTGATCACAAACTCGATCAAGTACGCACACCCTGACCGCCCCCCGATGATCAGCATCGAGACCCGCCTGTGCGACGGAAACAAGCAAATCCGCTATACGGACAACGGAATCGGCTTCGACAGCAAATCCCTGAAAGACCGCATCTTCAGGCTACATGAGAAATTCCATAACAACAAAGATGGCAAGGGAATCGGTCTCTACCTGATCGCCTGCCATATGCGTGAGCTCGGCGGCCACATAGAAGTCAGCAGCCAAGTCAATGTTGGCACGACTTTCACGCTGCACTTCGCCCGGGAAAGCGACTAGAGCGTGTGCCGCTCTCCGATCGGCACGCGATCCCGCTGGATTGGGGCAGAAGTCCCAAAGCCTGAGGAATAAAGGGCTGTCTCCCCTCAGTCCTCCATCTTGATATCCTTATTGCGGGAGGTGGGGCAGCCAGCGCGCAGCCAGGCGTGGATGAAGTTGTCGAGGTCGCCGTCCTGGACGGCCTGGATGTTGCCGGTTTCGACGCCGGTGCGCAGATCCTTGACCATCTGGTAGGGCTGGAAGACGTAGGAGCGGATCTGGTTGCCCCAGCCGATTTCGCCTTTTTCGCCGTAGTAGCGTTCCATTTCCGCGCGCTTCTCGTCCTGCTGCTTTTCGTAGAGGCGGCTTTTGAGCACCTTCATGGCCGTCGCGCGGTTCTTGATCTGCGAGCGGTCGTCCTGGCACTGCACGACGATGTTGGTAGGAATGTGCGTGATGCGCACGGCCGATTCCGTCCGGTTGACGTGCTGGCCGCCCTTGCCGCTGGCGCGGTAGACGTCGATGCGCAGGTCTTCTTCCTTGATCGGGATGTCGATGTCGTCCTCGATTTCGGCGATCACGTCGACGGCGGTAAAGGAGGTATGGCGGCGCGCGTTGCTGTCGAACGGGCTGATGCGCACGAGACGGTGGACCCCACGCTCGGCCTTGGCGTAGCCGTAAGCGTTGTCGCCCACGATGCGGATGGTGGCGGAGCTGATCCCGGCTTCTTCACCGTCGATCATGTCTTCGATCGTCACCTGATAGCCGTTGCGCTCGGCCCAGCGGGTATACATGCGCAGGAGCATGCTGGCCCAGTCGCAGCTCTCGGTACCGCCCGCGCCGGCGTTGATACTGAGAATCGCGTTATTGCGGTCGAATTTGCCGCCGAGGAAGCTCTGGATCTCCAGCTCGTCGAGGCGCGCCTTTAGCTTGGCGGTGTTGGTGACGACTTCGCGCTCGAGGTCGGCGTCTTCGCCCATCTCGTCGAGCAACTCCACGGTGGCCTTCAGGTCCTCGACCTGGCTGCGGAATGCGACGAGCGGGTTGATCAGGCCCTTGATGCGCGCACTTTCCTGCACGACCACCTGCGCCTTGTCCTGCTTGTCCCAAAAGTCCGCGGCGGCCATCTGGTTGTCGAGCTCATCCAGGCGGTTCTGCTTGCCGGGTACGTCGACGAACTTCCAGAGGTAGCCGGCGCGCTTGGCAATCTCTTCAACTTGGGTGCGGACTTCAGGTTCCAGGGCCATGGGAAAACGGATACTGTCTCAGGTCTCGCCCAGTTGGTCAAGGCAGACGGGAAGCTGGCGCGGGGGAGAAATGGAGAAGTTGCACCACCGCGCTTGAAAGGCGGCGCCCCTTTTGCCAAATTGCCCGTATGCACACCACCGTCAGCAAATTCCTGCAGGACTTCCCCCGGATGCAGCGGGCTGCGTTGGCGGGAGAGCCTGTAATTGTCCACTCGCCCCAAGGGGATCTGGAGGTCCGGGCACTTGCGTCTGCGCAAACCGAGCCGCTTCCCCGTGGAGAGTCTCTTTTCGGGATGCTCAAAGATGAGATTCTGTGGTCTGCTGACGACATCGACCAACCTACCACCTCCGATGACGAGTGGAAGGGCTCTTTGTGAGGCTCTTGCTCGATACGCATGCGGTAGTCTGGCTGTTGCAAGGGAGATGAGCGACTGGGCAAGCAGGCAGCCCAACTGATTCGCGATGCTGGTAGTGGCGAGATTGCAATCTCGGCGATTACTTTGATCGAACTGGTCCAAATTGCCAAGAAAGGCCGGATTACCCTCTTGGGTCGCGAGTTCCGGGGGCTGCACCGAATCGCGGAGACCTTTGCAATCATCCCGATTGACGCCCATGTCGCGATCGACTCGATCCAGGTGCCGTTACCGCATGCCGATCCGTTTGACCGCATTATCGTCGCTACCGCTCGACGCCACGGCCTCACCCTTCTGACTCGCGACAGTAACATTACCGACAGCGGTTGCGTGGAAACCGTCTGGTAGTGTGCAGGATTACCATTCATCCGGGCAGTTTCACGCCCCAGCCACAAAAAGGACGCTCCATCCGGGCGCAGCGTTGCGGCGTGTGCCAGGCGCGATTAACTTGGCCGCTATGTGTTTCGATGCGCCGGTTGTGCTGGAGACGATCGACCTGTGCCACCGCTATGAACAGCGGGTGGTGCTCGATCATGTTAGCCTGCAGGTGAGGGCGGGCGAGCGCGTGGCCATCATGGGGCCATCGGGCGCGGGCAAGTCTACCCTGCTCAACTGCCTGGGCGGGATCGAGCAGCCGCAGTCGGGCGAGGTGATCGTGGCCGGGCAGTCGCTGCAGGGGCTGGGGGAAGACGGGCGGGCGGCTCTGCGGCGGCAGGACATCGGCAGCATCTTTCAGCTCTTTTACCTCCTGCCGACCTTGAGCGCGTTTGAAAACGTGGAGCTGCCGCTGCTCTTGCTCGGACGGCCCAAGGCGGAACGGCGCGAGCGGGTGCGGGCGTTGCTCGACGAGGTGGGCGTGAGTCATCGTGCCGACGCCATGCCGCGGCAACTGAGCGGCGGCGAGATGCAGCGGGTGGCGATTGCGCGCGCATTGGCCCCCCACCCCAAGGTGCTGCTGGCCGACGAGCCGACCGGCAATCTCGACAGTCAGGCGGGCGAGCGCGTGCTCGACCTGTTGGCGCGCGTGTCCGAGACCCATCAGACGGCGCTCGCCATGGTGACGCACGCGCCCGAAGCCACCCGCATCTGCCACCGCACGCTTTGGCTGCGCGATGGCGTGCTGAGCGAAGAGAATGCGCCCGCCCATGCGTAGCGTTACCTGGCGAACCCTCGCCACGGTGTGGCGGCAGACTGCGGCGCGGCACTGGCGGCAGGAGTGGTGGCAGAGCTTTACGCTCGTCTGCATTCTGGGACTCGGTGTGGCGGCCTTTCTCTCGATCCGACTGGCCAACCGGGCCGCGCTGGCGGGCTTTGGCGGGCTCGACGCCGCCGTCAGCGGCCAGAGCGACTGGACGGTGCAGGCGCCCGCCGGGGCGTTGCCCGAAGACGCCTTGCCGGAGTTGCGCGCGGCGATCGAGGGCCTGCCGGTCGAGCTGGTGCCGTTGCTCGAAGGCTCCGCCATTGATCCGCAATCGCGTCAGGAGCTGCGCCTGCTGGGCACGGACCTGATGGCGGTGCAGAACCTCGGCAGTGCAGACGACGCCGGGCTGGTGGGCGAAACCACGGGCAACTGGTGGGATTTGTTGCGCCACCCGCGCGCGGTGGTAATCGCACCGGGCTTGGCGCAGGCGCATGGGCTGGCGGTGGGAGACACGTTTCCGGTGTTGCTGCAGGGGCGTGCGGTCGAGCTGAAGGTGTTTGGCCTGCTACCGCCCAACCGCTTCGGCGTGGAGGTGCCCGACAACTTGCTGGTGCTCGACCTCCCCCGCCTGCAAACGCTGCTGGAGCGGCCCGACTCGGTCGCGCGGGTGGAGGTGATCGTGACGGCCACCGAGCGACGCGAGCACTGGGTGGAGACCGTGCGGACCCGGCTGGAGCAGCCTGCGGCCGGGCGCTGGGAGGTGCAGGGGCCACGCAGTCAGGAGGTAACGGGGGCCCAAATGACGGCGGCGCTACGCATGAACCTCAACATCCTTTCGCTGATCTCGCTGCTGGTGGGCTTGTTTCTGATCGCGCAAGCCATCGACGCGGCGGTGGTGAGGAGGCGGCGCGAAATCGGCATCCTGCGCAGCCTGGGGCTGACGCCGCGTCACATCCGGCACCTCTGGCGGCTCGACCTCGCCATGCTGGGGCTGGCGGGCAGCCTGCTCGGCATTTTCCTTGGCTGGGGCCTGGCCCAAGTGGCGGTGCGAGCGGTATCGCGCACCGTCAACGCGCTTTATCTACAGACGACCGCCCACAGCGCCGCCCTCACCTTGCCAGACGCGGCCCTCGCGCTGGCGCTGGGCCTCGGCGCGACTTGGCTGGCCGGGCAATTCCCGCTGCGCGACGCCGCCAGCACGCCCCCGGCGCAGGTGATGCGTGGCGGGCGCTTCGGCAACGGGTTTGCGCTCTGGCAGCGTCCGGTCTGGGGCTTTCTGATGGTGGCCGCGGGCGTTGGGACAGCCGCTTTGCCGCCGTATGTGCTGGCCGACCAGACGCGGCTGCCGGTCGGTGGATTTGCGGCGGCGTTTCTCTGGCTGATCGGCGGGACGATCCTTGCGGGCGGGGTACTGCGCCCGCTCGCGGCCCTACTGCTGCGCCTGCCCGTCGACCGCCTGCCGTGGAAGGTGGCGCTGGTGCAACTGCGCGAGGCCACGAGCCGGCACCGGCTGGCGCTCGCGGGGCTGTTCGTGGCGGTGGGCATGGCGGCCTCGATCAGCATCCTCGTGGGCAGCTTTTCGCGCACGATGGAGGAGTGGATCGAGGTGCGCTTCCAGGCCGATCTTTACGTGAGCCTGCCGGGTGATGGCGGCGTGACCCGCGAGGCGCGCATCCCGGAATCGATCTGGCGGCCCATCGCGGCGCGACCGGAAGTAGCGGCCACCAACGCCTTCGACCTGCGCCCGGTGGACCTCGACGGCTCGCGCACCTACCTCGGCGGGGCCCATACGGAGCTGCTGGGCGGCTACGAAAAGGTACTTTGGCTGCGGGAACCCCTGCCCGCTTCGCAGCAACCAACCGGCACCACGGAGGGCTACGCCAACGAGTCGTTTATCCGGCGCTTCGAAGTCGGCGCAGGCGACGTAATCGAGATGCCGACCCCGAGCGGGCCGCAGCAAATCTGGCTGCGCGGCGTGGTGAGCGAATACGGCAACGACCGGGGCTCGGTGGTGGTGCCGCGTGCGACCTTCGAGCAATGGTTTGGCACGGCGCAGGTCTTCAACCTGTCGCTGCACCTGCACGATCCAGCCACGGCAGCGGAGTTCGCCGAAGAGCTGCGCCTCGCGTATCCGGGGCTTGAAATCCGCAGCAATGCTGCCCTGCGCCAGACGGTGCTGCGCGTGTTTCGCCAGACATTTGCCGCCACGGAGGCGCTGCAGATCCTTGGGGTCAGCCTCGCTTTGGTGGGGCTCGCTTTGGGGCTCGTCAGCATCCTGCGCGAAAACCAAGGCACGCTCCGCACCCTGCACGTGCTCGGCGCGAGCCGGCGTCAACTGGCGCTGATCACCGCGCTGGAAGGGGCGGGCCTGACGCTGGGCGGGCTGGTCAGCGGCTTGTTGCTGAGCTTTGCCCTCGGCTGGCTGCTGATGTACGTCATCAACCGGCAATCGTTTGGGTGGACGCTGCTCTACGCCTGGCCGTGGGTGGCGCTACTGCGTTTTTCGCTGCTCGTGCTGGTCGCGGGCGGCGTGATCGGCTATCTGGTGGGCCGCCAAAGCACCCGCCTTGCCCTGGAGGACGAATCGCGATGAAAAAGACGCTGCTGACGCTTTCCCTGCTGGCCGCCGCCGTGCTGCGGGCCGAAATACCGGCCACGACCGACGATGGCTTTGCCGTGCCACAGCCGGGCCATACCTTCTCCTTTCCGCGCGACCACGGGAGCCATCCCGAGTTCAAGATCGAGTGGTGGTATCTCACCGGGCACCTGCGGGCGGGCGACGACTGGCGCTTTGGGTATCAGGCAACGTTTTTCCGCTTTGCGGGTCCGAAGGACGACGCGGCGGGCGAGAGCGATCCGCTCTTCGGCACCGACCAGCTTTTCCTCGCCCAGTTTGCGCTGGCGGACTTGGAGACGGGCACCTTTTACCAACAGTCGCGACTCGACCGGGAGGGCTGGAACGCCAGTGCCGCGACCGAACGCCTCAACGTGCGCCAGGGGCCGTGGCGGCTGGAATGGCCGGAGGGTGCGGAAGCGTTTGAGCTGGTGGCCTCCGCCCCGCCGGATGTGCAGTTTTCCCTGCAACTGGAGCCCGTGAAGCCGTTGATCGTTTTCGGACAGGACGGCACTTCGCGTAAGGGTGCCGACCCGGCAGCGCGGAGCTATTACCTGACATTCACCCGTCTGCAGACCACTGGCACCGTCTCGGTCGGCGGTGAGGAACTTGCGGTGACGGGCCAGAGCTGGATGGACCACGAGATCGCCAGCAAGCAGCTCGGCAACGAACTGGAGGGCTGGGACTGGACCGCAATCCAACTGGACGATGGGCGCGAGGTGAAGGCCTACATCCTGCGCGAAGAAGGCGGCAGCAAGGGCCCGTTCTCGGCGCTGATGTGGATCGACCCGGCGGGCAAAGTGACTTACTACGGGGCGGACGATTTCCAATGGGAGGCCGTGCGCTGGTGGGAGAGCCCGGAGACCGGCAACCGCTACCCGATCGAGGTAAAGATCACCGCCCCCACCCCTTCTGGAGTCGAGCAGGTGCTGCACTTGCGTCCTGCCCTCGATGGTCAGGAGGTGGTGGACATCCGGGGCGACAATACCTACTGGGAAGGCGCCTGCGAAGTCGTGGATGAATCGGACAAGGTCATCGGTCGCGCGTATCTGGAACTAGTCGGCTACGGCACGTCGACGGCGGAGCGGCTGCAGTAGATACGGAGGGCGATTTGTTTTTAGCCGCAGATGAACGTAGATTTACGCGGATAAAGGCAGAAAGATTGGCCTCACGCAAAGACGCAGAGCCACCAAGAGTTTAAAGAAGAGCAGAAACGAGATATACAGGTATTTCTTTGCGCCTTCGCGGCTTAGCGTGAGGCAAAATCCTCGCCCGTTTAAGAATCACTCCTTCTTTACCCGTGAGAATCTGCAGCTAAATAATCTTTCCCTATACGTCGATGACGTCTTCGGATTCGCCGCGACGGCGGTTGTGGCGGAGGCGCTTGACGCCCCGGGTGCCGTCGGGGGCGTGTCCGGGGCCGCGCTGCACGTGCACCTGGATGTGCTTACGCGCCGTAAAAAGGTTCACGACCATCGAAACGATGCCGATGATGATGGCTCCCCAGAGGGCCGACCAGAAGCTGTCGACGTGAAAGCCCGGCACAATGCCGCCGGCGAAGAGCAGCATCACGGCATTGATCAGCCACACGGCAAGGCCGAGGGTGAAGATGACCAGCGGCAGGGTGAAAAAGATCAGCAACGGACGCACGAAGGCGTTGAGCACGGCCAGCACGACGGCAACAAGCGCGAGGGAGCCGAGACCGTCGGCGTGGATGCCATCGACGAGTTGATCTGCCAGCCACGTGCCGAGAAACAGCACGATGAGGCGTAGGAAGAGGCCCTGGGATTCTTTTTGCTCTGCCATCCCCTAATGTTTAACCGCATCGGCGTTGAAGCCAAATTCCCCGATCACTTCGTAGGCATTGTCGCCCGTCTGGCCGGGGCGCGGGATGACCACCTGCAGGCGCAGATCGTGCGGCGGCACGACCACACGCGGGCTGTGCAGGTAGGCCCGGCTTTGCGAGGGCGACATGGCGAGAAAGATCTCGCGGTCGCGCTGATTGAGATAAAAGCCGCGCACCGTCACGGAGTCGACCGGCGGCTGCATCAGGTTACCCTCGTCGTCGAGGAAGTAGAGGCTGAAGGTGTTGTCCTTGAGCGCGAGCAGCATTTGCTGGCCGGGCTTGAGCACCTGCGATTGCAGGGGCATGCGCGCCTCCGCCGGGTCGGCCTGCAAGGGCTCGCCTAGCGTTTGCGCGCACAGGGGCGCGGCGGCACCCAGCAGGCTCAGCATCATCCACATACGCCACCATCCACGACGCTTCATGCGGTCAACCTACCCGACGCCACCACCCGCCACAACCGAAAAAGCACTGCAGCTTCGAGAGAATCAGTCTCATTTTCGCCTTGCCAACCTGAGCCGAAGCCACTCTATATGAGACCGAATCGCATTGATAGCATCCTGCGCGGACCAACTTACTTTTGCCTGAAATCGTCCGCATACGTTGCCCCGGAGCTCTAGGGAAAGCCTGAACCGCTCCGGGGCCTTCGTGTTAGCCACTTTTTGACTGCACCGCTTCGTGAAACTCAAGACCATCTGGAAGATCCACTCCCTCCTGGGCCTGTTCTGCGGCCTCGGCCTGCTCGTGATCGGCCTGACGGGAAGCGTGCTCGTGTTCCACCAGGAGATCGCCAACCTGCTGTGGCCGGAAAAGCGTCTGGTGGCCGAAGTGAAGCCAGCGGAGGAGCGCATCCCGCTGCAGCAACTGGTCCCCCAGGTGGAGGCGGCCTTCCCCGACTTTTTCATCCAAGGCTGGCGACCACGCTACGATTCGGCCACCCGCGACGACGTCTACCTGACCCGACGGGGCACCGACGACTGGTATATCCTCTACCTCGACCCTTACACGGGTGAGACCGCCCCCGCGCCGGTCCTCAGCGACCAAACGCTCCAGGGCTGGCTGGTGAAGCTGCACTACGAGTTTTTCGCGCACCAGTGGGGCATGATCGCAACGGCTCTGCTGGCGCTGGGCTTCATCGGGCTAGGCGTCACGGGGGTCTATATCTACCGGGGCTTCTGGAAGGCCTTCTTTCGCCTGCGCTGGCGCAAAAGTGCCCGTATCTTTTTCTCGGATGTGCACAAGATGGTGGGCATCAGCACGGTGCCGCTCAACCTGATCCTGGGCCTCACCGGCGTGTGGCTCAACTGGGGCCACCTCAGCCATGAGCTTGAGCACCACCACCACGAAGAGGAGCATCTTGTAAATCCTTACGAGGGCGACATGACCGCGCGCCTCGACGAGATGAACGCGAAGGCGCAGGAGCTGATGCCGGGCTATGTCGTCAACTTCATCAACTTCCCGGACAGCGAAGACCCCCAAATCTATTTCTTCGGCACGGTGCCCGAGCGCCACCCCTTCCGCAATGCCTACGGCAGCCACCTGTGGATGAACAACGATACCGGCGAGGTCACTTACCACCTCGATCTGAGCAAGGCGAGTGCGTGGCAGCGGATCGAAAACGCCTTCGAGCCCCTGCATTTCGGCGACTTTGGCGGCCTCTTCAGCAAGGTGATCTGGTGCCTGGCGGGCCTTTCCCCGGCCGTGCTCGCCGGCTCCGGCACGTGGATCTGGTGGCACCGCCGCCGCATGCAGAAGAAGCGCCCGCAGCGCACCCAAATCCTCGCCGAGCCCAAGGCCGCTTCCCAGCAGGCCACCGAACCGGTGACGACGGAAGTGTAACCAGACCTATCGCTTTTCCAAATGAAACAGCCGAGCCCCGCGAGGAGCCCGGCTGTTTGCTGAGGGTATGGGTCGTACAGAGAAAGTCTCTCGCCTTACGCGGCCGGAACGGCGGCGGGATCGGGCCAGAGCCACCACAGGTAGCCCGCGTAGACCGCCAGCAGCAGCGCACCTTCCCAGCGGCGGATGAGGAAACCCGTCCGCATCAGCGGCAGCAGGAGGAGCGTACTGCCCGCCATCACCGCGAGGTCGACCGGCTGCAGACCGGGCCCGCGCAAAGGGATGATCGCGCCCGAGACGCCGACGATGCCGAGCAGGTTGTAGATGTTGGAGCCGACGACATTGCCGATCGCGATGTCGGCCTGCCGCCGCAAGGCCGCCACGACGGAGGTCGCCAGCTCAGGCATACTGGTGCCGGCGGCCACAATCGTCAGGCCGATCACGGCTTCACTCAGGCCAAGGTGGCGCGCAATGGTAACGGATGAGTCGACCAGCAGATGCGAGCCCACCACCAGCACGAGCAGACCGCCGATCAGGTAGGCGATTTCGAGCGGCACGGAGCCTTTTTTCAGCGGCACCTCCATCGCTTCGGTCTGCACGGTGGCAGACTCCTTGCGTGCGAGGTAAATGTTGATGCCGGTATAGGCGACCAGGCCCACGAGGAAGACCCCCGCCTCGAAGCGGGTGATCACGCCATCCCAGAACAGTGGGATGAAGAGGAACGAGGCGGCGAGCATCACCGGCACGTCGAGCTTCATCAGCTGGCGTTGTACCTTCAGCGGCTGGATCACGGCAGCAAGGCCCAGGATGATGCAGATGTTGAAGATATTGGAGCCCACGACGTTGCCGAGGGCGATATCGCCCTGCCCTGCCAACGAGGCCCGCGTGCTGACCAGGAGCTCGGGCATGCTCGTGCCGTAGGCGACGACGGTCAGGCCCACCACCAGCGGCGTCAGCCCCAGACGCACGACCAGGGCAGCGCCGCCGCGCACAAGACCTTCGGCCCCAAACCACAGGAGGGCCAGGGAGGCGATGAGAATCAAAATCGGAACCAGTAGCGTATCCATGGGTTAAGCGGTAAGTAGTCGAAGTCGTGTCAATCAGCTAAAACGGGCGGAGGACAGGCTGCAGCTGCCCTCCGCCGAAAAGAGCGGGCCGTGGCTTACACCGCCTTGCGGGCAAGATTGCGCGCGCGCATCTCGGCCTGCCAGACGGGCAGAGCCTCGGCGGTGAGGTGAGCGGGATTGATCTCAAGCAGCGTTTGGTCGCTCATTGAGCGGTAGAGGGTCGCGAGCGCGGTCGGGCTCGTGTCCCGGGTCGAAACTTTAAAGGCCGCACAAAAGGCCTTGAGCTGATTCAACATGGTAAGAAATGCGTTCGAATTCGTCCATCCGCTGAGGGCACGCGAACCCCTCGTTTTGCCATAGATGCAGGATTCGCGTGCCCCTTTTCGGTTACACACACTTGGCAGGCGCAACGGTTCGTTGAGCGGACGCAACGAAGGCACCGGCCATGACGTTCGGCCCCGCAGGGCGCGAATAAAATGGGCCAGGGACAACCAACGCCATGAAGCGTTGGCCACAGAGGCACATGGCCTCAAGCCCAGCCGTTTTTAGAGCAGTTCCGTCTACAGGCGGAAATGCTTCAGGGACGTTTTACGCAACGCAGGGGGGCGCGGTGGGCGGATGGCTCCCGGCCTGAATCCAGCTCGTACGAACTTGGGCGGGCGCTAGATCAGGTGCCCGAGCCCAAAAGGAAACCACGCGCGGAGGCAACTTTGCCGTATCATCGAGCGCCGTCGAAAGATCCAGCTCTTCCAGCAGGCGCCAAGTGGTCGGCGGCAGGCGGTCCATCGCCGCCGCAGGCAGCAATGCCTCCAAGCCGGAGGAGGTCGAGAAGGCGCTGAATTGCGCGCTTGCATCGCCAGCCCACTGCACATGCGGTCTTTCAGCCTGTGCCAACAAGGTAAAGGCGCCGCAGAAAACCAGGAAAAATAGCAGCAGGTGCTTTATGCCTTATATGCTGCAGAAGCTGCTGCTCCAGTCAATGGGAATGGAACGCGTGACCGTTACTTACCCGCGTACCAATTGCCCTTCAGCCAAATATGGCGACGCAGCTTTTCCAACACGGGCTCCGGCAGATCGGGCAAGTCACTCACGCTCACGTTGGCCTCTGCCTGCGCCACGTTGCGCATCCCCGGGATGACCGTGCTGATGGCGGGGTGCGCGAGGGCAAACTTGAGGGCGGCCTGCGCCATCGTGTAGCCGGTATCGCGCAGGTCTTCGCGCACGCGCTCTACCCGCTCGACGGTCCGCACGAGGCGATCGCCCGCAAAGTAGCGGTTACGAAACTCGCCTTCGCCAAAGCGCGTGCGGCTGGTGAACTTGCCCGTGAGGCTGCCTTCGTCGAAGGCCACCCGGCCCATCACCGCGACGCCGTTCTCCTGCGCCAGCGGCAGCGCCTCGGCCGCCGGCAGCTGCTCAAAGATGTTGTAGACGATCTGAATCACGTCGATCTGGCCGCGCAACATCAGGGTGTTGAGCTGGTCCTGATCGTTGTCGGGCGTAGAGATGCCGAAGGCCCGGATCTTGCCCTCCTGCTTCAGTTGCGCGAGCACCTCCAGCGGGCGCGGGTCGGCATTCCAGCTACGCGACCACACATGCAGCAGCAGCACGTCGAGGCAGTCCGTTTGCAGGTTGCGCAGCCGCTCTTCCACATTTTCGCGCAGGTAGGCTGCCGGGTAGCGGTCGTCGACGCTCTCATAGGGGTGCGGCGGCCAGTTGCCGGGCACGGGCGGCGTCTTCGTGACCAGGTAAGCCTTCTCGCGCCGCCCCTGCAGCGCCTCGGCAATCACGCGCTCGCTCCGGCCATTGCCATAGCGCGCGGCGGTGTCGATCAGGTTAACGCCCGCCTCCAGCGCGCATTGCAGCGCCGCCACCGATTCGCGGTCGTCCTGCGAGCCCCAGGCGTCACCGCCCAACGCCCAACCGCCAAAACCGATCTCCGAAACCTCCCAGCCGAGTTTGCCAAACGCGCGGTATTTCATGCCGATGAGCATAGCACCGCGCGGGTGGCGGATGTCTAGTTTTTAACGGCAGCAGCGGGAGTGCCTTCATCCAAGAGTCCACGCATAGTCAGTTCCTCAACGACATCTATATACGCTTCGTAATCGTCGCTTTGCTTCGGGATGGTCCGGTCTCCGTATTCACGGATGTTCCAATCAAGCCGATATCCCCATTTGTCTTCAATCTCTGGATCTGCTCCCGCATCGAGCAGCAAGCGGACGATCCAAAACTTATCCACCGCAGCCGCCGTCATCATGGGGGTCTGCCCATTCCCGTCCTGATTGTTCAAATTCGCACCAGCTTCGGCGAGCAAGCGCACATTCTCGCGCCTCCCGTGCATGATAGCGTCGTAAATCAGAGTCCTGCCAATAGACCCCGTTTTCTGGTCAGGATTGGCTCCATGCTCCAGAAGCAGGCGC
Source organism: Verrucomicrobiota bacterium JB022 (assembly GCA_030673845.1). Taxonomy (NCBI): domain Bacteria; kingdom Pseudomonadati; phylum Verrucomicrobiota; species Verrucomicrobiota bacterium JB022. Next base: position 508,505 of record JAUTCQ010000017.1, on the reverse strand, counting down.
AAGTAGTCGCTGTCCTCTGCAATCGCCGCCACCTCGGTCAGAATAAGACTTCCGTTCTCATCGCGCGCAACCGTGTTGGGGTCCGCGCCATGTTCGAGCAGAAATTGGAAGCCCACCTTGTTTCTTTTGGCCAAGGCCCAAAAGAGCGGGCTCATACCCGCGCGCCCTACTGCATTCACATCAGCACCCTGTTCAAGCAGATCCTGCATCCGCGCTTCGTCCCCTCGCTCTACGGCACGGGCAAAGTCGATCTGGACTTGCTGATCAAAGTACCTGCTGGCCCTCATGCCTTGCAATGCGGCCAATGCACTGGAAGGGCCGGCGCAAGAGAGTTGAAGCCCTGCCAAAGCAGTCGCGAATAAAAGCAGACGGAATTTCATGTGAACCGAAACTTCGTTGCTCATCATGCGACCTGCTCCAAGTGCTGCAACACTCGTTTGGACGATTCGCAGCTCAATCGCCCGCCTACACCCCCTCTGCGTCCCGCCCTTCGGCGAAGCGCTCGTCGTAGTCGGCCATGGAGGCCTGCACGATTTCGAGGGCACGCTTGCGGTCGTAGCGGCCGAGGATGCGCACGGGGTTTTCGTCGGTCGTCGGGTCGAGCTTGTAGGTGCTGAAGTAGTGGTGCAGGCGGTCGACCAGGCGCTCCGGCAGGTCTTCCAACTCGTTGACGTCGCCCCACACGGGGTCCTTTTCCAGCACCGCGACCAGCTTGTCGTCGGCGCGGCCCGAGTCCAACGTGCTAAGCCCGCCGATGATACGCGCCGTCAGGAGCACCTCGGAACGGTTGATCCGGGGTTCGCTGACCACGCAAATGTCGATCGGGTCGCCGTCGGCCTCATCCGTCTCAGGGCACATGGCGGCCACGCGCCGACCCGCCAGCGTCTGCGGCACGATCCCGTAGAGCGCGGGCGGCAGGGAGGAACTCGCCTGCGGGCGATCGACCCGGATGTAACCCGTTCGACGGTCGATCTCGTATTTGATCACATCGAAGGGAGTGATCTCGATATACGCGTGCACCGTGGCGGGCGGCTGCGGCCCTCGGGAGATGCCGTGCCAGGGGTGCGGGCGGTAGGGCGTAAATTTGTAGTCGTGCAGGTCGGCCATGCCTGGGTGCAGCAGTTACGATACCGCCACCTATTTCGCGGTTTTCCCCTCGAACGGTCGGACAATCCGCAAGCTCTCGCCGGTGTCTTCCATTTCAAAAAGGCGGATGCGCTCGGTCTGGCTGTTGGGCTGGTGCAGGGCCATCATCAGTTGGCCGTCGAAGCGGTGAAACAGAAACGCGTGGCCGCCGTCTTCGGCAAAGACGGGCTCGGCCTGTTGACGCCACGGGCCCGCAAGCTTGCCGCTATCGGAGATCGCCAGGCCGACGGTGTAGCCGCCCTCCCCCACGCCCGACCAGAGCATGAACAGCTTGCCCGACTTGGAATGGTGAAACGTCGGGCCGTCCGTGACCCACGCGCCGTAGGGGTCGATCCGCTTGGCCCACGGCCCGTCGTTGCCGAAGAACAGGCGTTGCGGCTCCCCCACGGTGCCCGAAAGGTCGTCCTTGAGACGGATCATCTCCACCGTGCCGTTCACGATCTGCACCCATTCGTGGCAGTAGACCATATAGGGCACGCCGTCTTCGACGAAGAGCGTGCCGTCGAGCGTCATCATGTCGGCGGGCGGCGTCGGCTCGCGCGAAAAAGGCTCGAACGGCCCCAGCGGCGAATCGCCGACCAGCACTTGCGAGCCGCGCCGGACTCGCGGCAGCCACTCGCGCCACTGTTCGCACAGCTCCGTGGAGGTGTTGAAGGTGATGAAGAGGTAGTATTTGCCCTTGTAGGCGTGCATCTCCGGCGCCCAGATCCCGCGCATCGTCGCGCCAGGCCAGAATTCCTCCGGCGTGTCGAAAAGCTTGTGCGGCCCCTCCCACTCCACGAGGTCTTTGCTCGTATAGGCCATCACCACGCCCCGCCGGTGCCCCGCATTGTGGAACATCGACGACACTAGGTAATACGTCTGGCTCTCGGGGTCGGCCAACACGCTGGCGTCGCGCATATGCAGCTCGTCCAGGCGGTAGTTGCGGGGCTTTTCGGCCCGAAGGCTCGACAGGCAGCCACAGACGGCCAGTACAAGCAGGGAAACGAAGAGGCGAAGTTGGGGCATGTTAATACCATCTACGCCAGCTACCACAGGGGCAAGCGACCCGCGCTCCAACAGTCCGATCCGAACCCGTAAATGGCCCTCCGCTTTTCCTTGCACGCCACGCATAGATCGTCTTTAGTGCATGGTTTCCCGATGGCGGAGTGGCGGAATGGCAGACGCATCCGACTCAAAATCGGACGCCGTGAGGCGTGTGGGTTCAAGTCCCACCTCCGCTACCAGTTCCGGGAAAGTTGTAGCAGACAGCATTTTGGCTGTTCTCAATTGGTTGGCATTTCAACCTGACGCCGGAAGGGTCGCAAAGTCCTTTCCTCGTCACCCTGCCGATGTTGGGCAATCGGCTGAAAGGGTATTCACGGCCCTCACTTTGCTGGCAGAAGTCACCTGAAAGCTCACAAAGCGCGCGGGCCACTGGTCGCCACTTCCCGGCGAGGCTGCGAATTCACGTCGTTCCCCATCGGGATCAGGCTGGATGAGCCAAGAGGCGAGTAGCTGAGGCCTTAAGTCAGGCCAAGATGGATGCGATTCAGGCAAGTGGGGCCAGGCAGGATGACTCTTACCCCCTCCTCAAGATTTGGAAGTAGACAACGGCATGCCTGCACTTTAGTCGGTTGGCACATGCAGGAGAGCACGTGGTATTACCTCAATGGGAGCGATAGACAGGGCCCGGTATCAAGCGACGATATGCGCGCGAAAATTCTAGCGGGAGATATTCGCGCCGACACGATGGTCTGGGCAAGCGGGATGGCCGACTGGGCACCGCTGAACCGCAGCGCCCTGGCCGAGTGGCTGCCGGCAGGCAGCAATCCTCCCCCGCCCCCAACGCCAGCGACACCGGAGGAAACGTTCTGGCGCGATGACAAATATCTCGTGGTGCGGCGAGACTTCACGGAATTGCCGCCCCGCTGCATCCGCACCAACGCCGAGCTGCCCCGCGAGGCCATGCGTACCAAGACGTTTTACTACACCTCTCCGTGGGTGCTGCTGACGTTTTTCCTGAGCATCATCGTCTTGATCATCGTCGCACTGGCGACACGCAAGGCCGTCAAGCTGTCGCTCGGGCTTTGCTCAGCCGAACGGAAAAAGCGCCGGCTCTGGTTGCTGGGGGCTTGGATTGGGTTCTTCGCCTGCGCCAGCCTCTTTGTCTACGGGATCGCCACTGAAGATGCCTCACCTGCCGGTGCGTGGGCAATCCTCGTCTCGATGCCTGCGGCGCTGGTTTGCCTGGGGATAGCGTCTCGCTTTTCAGCCGACTTGCATGTGCGTAAAGTCCGCGGCGACTATGCCTGGCTCACGGGAGCCGGAGAGCCATTTCTTGCCAGCTTGCCCGATGCGGGCAGCCGCTTCGAAGAGTATTAAGCGTCTCACCTGCTCCAGACAAAATGCTCCCGCCCACCTCCTACGCCATGAAACGTGCCCTCCTCCTTTTACTCCCCTTCACACCTCCATGGGCTGGAGAGGACCCTATCGACCAACCATCGGAACATCACGGAAAGGTGGAGGTGAAGGCACCGGGGCAGGTTGGCCGAGGATGGCAGGAGGATACTTGAGCACTCCCCCGCCCTCTCGCGCCGGGTGCGGCTAGAGTGCACCCGGGCAAACGATATCAGCAGAGCTTCTTCCTTACGCCACCAGACCGAGGCGCTTGAGGAGGGCCTGCGGGTCGGGGTCGCGGCCCATGAACTGGCGGAAGAGCGATCAGAATTGACGCCTCAACGTCGTATTCGAAAAATGGTCATCTAGCAGGCTCTGGAATATCACCAAGCGTCCTTCCTTTGACTCATTTCAATCTAAATCTTCTGCTATTACATACCGGAAGAGCCTGCAGACCTCACAGGGCAAACGCCAAAGGGAGTGATTGCTTATCAGAACGGAATATAAATCAACGATGAAATCTAATCCTATCTATGGCATGGTTCAACTCACAGAGGACCCAAATACCGGCAAGTTACAAGGATACTACACAAATATAACAATCAATAGCTTCTTGAACGAGGAAGCTACACCTCTTGAATCGGACAACCCCAAGGTCAGGCGCTACGAGAGCCGGTGGGAGGAACGTAAAGACGTATGGGTACATGGAATTCTAACCATTGAAGAAGATCCCCAAAGCAGTGGAAGATATTTGCTTGCATGGACAGTTCAGGGGAAAACATCTCCAGCCCACAGGGGAATAGCGAAAAAAGACGGTAACACCTACTGGGGCGGCTACATTCCCGTAAAAGGATAACGGAACTTCTCCAAGACACCTTAAAGAATAGGGAATGTGGGTGCGCCGTTTGTATGCGGCGCATCCCGTTGGCCTATCTGGTCTCTACGCCACCAGACCGAGGCGCTTGAGCAGGGCTTGGGGGTCGGGGTCGCGGCCCATGAACTGGCGGAAGAGCACGGCGGGGTCTTCGCTGTTGCCCTTGGAGAGCACGTGCTCGCGGAAGGCGCGACCGACGGCGGGGCTCATGAGGCCCTCGGTCTGGAAGCGGGTGAAGGCGTCGGCATCGAGCACTTCGGCCCACTTGTAGCTGTAGTAGCCCGCAGCGTAGCCGGTGGGGCTGCTGAAGAGGTGGCTGAACTGGCGGATGATGTGGGCCGAGCGGGGCTCGGTGGGCACCAGGTAGTCGCGCAACACGTCGTCGAGCTGGGCATCGAGGTCGCCTTCGAGGAAGCGCTCGGCGTGCAGGTGCATCTCGAGGTCCATCTTGCCAAGGCAGAGCTGGCGCATCTGGAATCGGGCGGCGAAGAAGTTGCGGGCGGCCTTGGTCTTGGCAAAGAGCTCGGCAGGGATAGGCTCGCCGGTCTCGTAGTGGCGGGCGAAGAGGTCGAGGCTCTCGCGCTCCCAGCACCAGTTTTCCATGATCTGCGAGGGCAGCTCCACAAAGTCCCAGGCGACGTTGGTGCCGTTGAGGGCCTTGACTTCGACTTCGCCGAGCAGGTGGTGCAAGAGGTGACCGAATTCATGGAAGACCGTCTCCACGTCGCGGTGGGTCAACAGGGCGGGTTTCCCACCGCTGGGGGGCGTGAGGTTGCCCGCCATCAGGCCAAGGTGAGGCGTCCACTTGCCGTCGCCGCGTGGGCGTTCTCCGGTGCGGAGGTGGTTCATCCAGGCGCCGCTGCGCTTGTCTTCGCGCGGGAACCAGTCGGCGTAAAACGAGCCCAGATGCTGGCCGGTCTGCCCGTCGTGCAGGTCGTAAAATTCCACGTCTTCGTGCCACACTTCGGGCTTGTCGACGCCGGTGCGCTCGGTGATGCGCACGCCGAAGACCTTCTCGACCAGGCTGTAGAGCCCTTCGACCACACGCGTGATCGGGAAGTAGGGGCGCAGCTCTTCTTCGTCGAAGTCGTAGCGCTCGCGGCGGAGTTTTTCGGCCCAGTAGGCGCCTTCCCAAGGCTTCACGTGCCGCTTGTCGGTGCCCGTCTGTTCGGCGCGGTAGATCTCCAGCTCGTCGTTTTCCTGATCGAAGGCGGGTTTGGTCTTGCGGTGCAGGTCTTCGACAAATGCGAGGGCGGCTTCGCCCTGGCGGGCCATGCGGCGCTCGAGCACCACATCGGCAAAGTGGGCCTTACCGAGCAGGGCGGCCTTTTCCTGGCGCAGCTTCAGGATGGAGCGGAGAATGGGCGTATTGTCGTGCTCGCCCTCGCTGGCGACGCGCGCGAAAGCTTCATACAGCTCCTGCCGGAGGGCCTCGCTGTCGATGTATTTCATGGCGGGCATGAACGACGGGGCTTGCAGGGTGAAGCGCCATTGCGGGGCCTCTTCGGTGCCGTGGCCCTTGCGCAGTGCGCTTTCGCGGGCGGCTTCCTTGGCCGAGGCGGGCAGCCCGGCGAGCAGGCTTTCGTCGGTCACGATCTTTTCGTAAGCGTTGGTGGAATCGAGATCGTTTTCGCTGAACTTCTGCGTGAGGCTCGAAAGCTCGTTCTCGATCTGCTCCAGGCGCTCCTTCTTTTCGGGGGGCAGCTCGGCCCCGCTCTCGCGAAAGTCGGCCAGCGTCTCGTTGACGTAGCGGCGCTGCACGTCGTTGAGACCAGCGGCGGCCCTGCTCTCGGCATAGGCCTTCAGCGTCTGGTAGAGCGCGTCGTTGAGGGGGATGCGGGCGTAAAAGGCGGTGACGGCCGGCAGCATCGCGTTGTAGGCCTTGCGCAGCTCCGGCGAGTTGCGGACCGAATCGAGGTGGCTGACGAGGCCCCAGGCGTGCGACAGCTGTTCGGTGCCGGCTTCGAGGGCGAGGTAGGTGTTCTCGAAGGTAAGGGTGAGGGGGTCGCGCGCTGCCACATTGTCCACAGCGGCCTGCGCCTGTTTCAGGGCCAGCTCGATATCGGGCTGCACGCGCTCGGGCGTCAGCTGGCTCCAACGGATTTCAAGGCGGTCGTCGAGAAAGGGGTGCTCCATGTTGTCTGTATCTGGGTTGCTGCAAGCTTGCGGCAGGCGGGAACAACCGCAAACGCAAAGGGGTGGAAATTATCGCAAAAACCTCTGGCGAACTCTGGCTGGTGATGACACTTTAGAGTTCGTGGAAAGCTCCCTCGCCATTACGTATCACGAGCACGGCAAGCCGCTCGACGTCCTCCGCCTGGAGGAAATCACGCTGCCGCGCGTCGGTCCGCAAGACGTCAAGGTCAAGTTGTTGAAGGCGGTGATCAACCCCAGCGACTTCGGCATGATCCTTGGTAACTACGGTCGCCTCGCCGAGCTGCCAGCGGTGGCCGGGCGCGAGGGCGTAGGCGAGATCATCGAAGTGGGCAGCGAGGTGACGCACCTGCGCGTGGGAGACCGCGTGCGCTTCCCCGAGGAGTTTGGCGCGTGGCGCACGGCCACCGTCGTGCAGGCCAAGAACCTCTGGAAGGTGCCACAGGATGTGGATGTGAGCCTCGCCGCGATGGCGTGGGTCAACCCGCCCACCTCCTGGCGCATCCTGCGCGACGCGAACATCCACGAGGGCTCCTGGATCGTCCAGAACGCCGCCAACTCGGCCGTGGGCATCTTCACCATCCAGATGGCGAAGTATCTGGGCCTGAAGACCCTCAACGTGGTGCGCCGCGAAGAGCTGATCGAGCCGCTGACCAAAATGGGGGCAGACGTAGTCGTGACCGAAGACAGCGGCTACGAAAAGAACATCAAGGAGCTGACGAACGGCGGGCAAATCTCGCTCGCGCTCAATTCCGTGGGGGGCGAGAGCGCCATCCGCCTGGTCAAGGCCCTTTCGCGCGGCGGCATGCACGTGACGTTTGGCGCCATGACTTTCGAAGATGTGCGCTGGCCCACCCGCTTCCTCATCTTCAACGATATCACGATCAAGGGCTTCTGGCTCGACCGCTGGTATCGCGACAATTCGCCCGAGCGCATCCAGGTGATGTTCGACAACCTGTTCAACCTCATGCGCACGGGCGTCATCTCGGCCCCGATCTCCGCCAGCTACAAGCTGGAAGACTTCAAGCAAGCCCTCGAAGCCAGCACCCAGCCCAAGCTCGGCAAGGTGCTGCTGGAGCCGTAAAAGGCCCCTCCGGTCAGGATTTGTGTGCTGGCGCGCCCAGAAGGCCGCCAGCCAGTTCGAGCGCTTCCTTAAACGGCTCCGCCGATCCCATAGCTTGCGATACGACGAGGCCGCCTTCGAGCAGCATGACGGCTTGCCGGGCACGCGCTGCCGCATCTTCCGGGCTTGAGTCGCCACGCAAAGGGATCTGCGCCACCAGATCGAGCAGCACCTGAAGCAGACTGCGCACTTCGTCCGCAAAAAGCGCCTCACCTCCGTGTGGATACGTGAGGGTATTGAGGAGGCAGGCGGTCTGGCCTTGGCTGTAATACGCGCCGAGAAAGCCTTTCAGCCCGGCGACCTGCTCGGCAATGGGCGCAGCAGCAGGGACGGCCTGCTCAAAGCTCTCCCGCAATTGCGCCTCCGTCACGCGCAGGACTTCCCGCGCCATCTCATCTTTGCCGCCCGGAAAGCGGTGATAGAGGCTGGCTTTCTTCAGGCCCGTGGCGCGCTCCAGCTCGCTGAGCGCAGCGCCTTCGTAGCCGAACTTCCGAAAGGTGGTACGTAGCTCTCGAATCAGCGTTTCCTGGTCTACCGTGTGTTTGCGTCCCATAACAGCAATTTACCGAATGATCGGTAAAGATCACTTGACGTGCAAACATCCTTGGCAATTATTTTATTTACCGATCATTCGGTAAAATATGAATGCGATTCAATACCAGACCAAACAAGTAGACGACGTGGAGGTCTTTTACCGCGAAGCGGGCGACCGTAACACACCCACCCTGCTCCTGCTGCACGGCTTCCCGACCTCCAGCCACATGTACCGGCAGGTGATCCCGCTACTGGCGGAGCACTTTCACGTAGTGGCGCCCGACTTGCCGGGCTTTGGCTACACCAAAGCACCCCCGCGCGGGCAGTTCGCCTACACCTTCGACAACCTCTACCGCACCCTCCACCGCTTTACGGAGGCGCTGCAACTCCAGCGCTACGCGCTCTACGTCTTCGACTACGGCGCGCCGGTGGGCTTCCGCCTGGCGGCCGCTGCACCGGAGAAGATTACGGCGATCATCAGCCAGAACGGCAATGCCTACGAGGAGGGCTTGCTCGGCGCCTGGGACCCCATCCGCGCCTATTGGGAGCAACCGACGCAGGCGAATCGCGACGCATTGCGCGCCTTCCTCACGGCAGAGGCCACGGCCAAATACCAATACTTTTACGGTGTGCCGGAGCATTTGAAGAGCCGGATCAGCCCCGACGCCCTCGCTCACGATCAGGCGATTCTGGACCGCAATCCGGAAATCCAGCTCGACCTCTTCGGCGATTACCAGACCAACGTCGCTCTCTACCCCGAGTGGCAGGCGTATTTCCGCCAGCACCAACCCCCGCTGCTCGCGGTGTGGGGGCAGAACGATGTCTTCTTTGGGCCAGACGGCGCGCGCGGCTATCAACGGGATATCCCGGCAGCCTCGATCAACTTCTTCGACACCGGCCACTTTGCGCTGGAGACCCATAGCGCGGAGATTGCCGACAAGATGATCGAATTCCTGCAGCAGCACCTGCGTTGATCCTTCCCCTGCCCTGAAATTGGCCTCAAGCCAGACCGGCACGAGCCGACTTTCGCAGCAGGACTTTCTTCGTGATTGGTGCACTCAACAGCTCCTCCGCCTATTTCGCCTCGGCCTACCAGCGCGCCGAGGCAGGCGGAGCGAAAGCAGACCCCGGCGACGAAGCGGCCCAAAAGCAAGCCGACGACAAGCAGGCCGCGCAGGAGCAGCGCCAGATCGACCGCGAAGTGGAGCAGTTGAAAAAGCGCGACACGGAGGTGCGCGTGCACGAGCAGGCACACCTCGCTGCCGCCGCAGGCATCTCCGTCAGCGGGCCGAATTACGAGACGACGCAGGGGCCCGACGGCAAGACCTACGTTACCGGAGGCAACGTCCAGATCGACACCTCGCCAGCCGCAACGGCGGAGGGCACGATCGACAAGGCGCGGCGCATCCGTGCGGCCGCCCTCGCCCCAGCCCAACCTTCGGGGGCCGACCTGAGCGTAGCCGCCTCCGCCACTCGGATGGAAGCCGAGGCACGGGCCGAAGTCCGTGCGGCCGAACAGGAGGCGCTCAGCGAAGGCAAGGACGGCAAGCCAACGGACACAAAGGTCAGCGGCGAAGCACCCGGGTTGGAAACGGAACAGAACAGCCGTAGCGGCGTCGCACATACCAAGGAGCCGGCGCACCTCGCCCAATGTCCTGACTGCCAGCGCAAGGCGTTCGGGCTGGAGCCCACTCAGGAAAGTCGCCTGCTGGGCGTCGGATAGGCCATTATCGCTTCCGGTTCCACTGGGGATCGCCAAAATGGGTCTTCCACCGGTCCAAAGCCTGCGGATCGGTCTGGGCAGGCACCGCAGTCGGGAACGGCAGCTCCAGCCGCGAAGCGATCAACTCGATAAAGGAACGCTCGAAGAGGTCCAGCGGTGCACCTTCCGGTAGCGTGATGGAGCCCTGCACGAGCAAGCCGTCGCGGTGACGCTTCATCGCCGCACCCGCCAGCTTTTGCCGCGTCTCGGCGTGCACGACGTCGAAAGGCTCCGCACTCTGGAAACACTGCCCCGCCACCCGGGCCGGCGTGTGGGGTTGCCCTTCGCGGCAAGCGCATGATTGCAGCTCGGCCGGGCAATCGAAGGCCAAGAGGCAGGCAGCCACCGCCTCGTGGACCTGCCGGTAAAGCTCGCCGGCGCGCACTTGATAGAGCGGATGAGCGGGCGGCAGCGCCAGTGCATAGGTAAAATCGGCGCCATGCGGCACCATTCCACCCCCCGTAAGGCGGCGAACGATCGGCAGCGCCTGGTCGGCAAGAAAGGCCGACACCTCGGCCCAACGTTGGCTATAGCCAAACGTGGCCCCCGGCTCCGACCAACCATAACAGCGGATACGCGCCTGGACCGGGTGGGAGTAGTCGTGGAGCAAAATGGCATCGTAGGCCATGTTTTCCACGATGCCTACCCGGCGGAACGGACTGACGTAAAATGCGCTGTTCATCCTGCTATACCATATGGTCTATCCCTCCAATCCCCGTTGTCGCAAGGGTAAAGGCGATTTAATCTGCCCCCATCATCTGTAAATACCCTTACGTGATCGTGCGTTTGGCATGAATCAGAACGCTAGCCTTCCTTTTTGGCAATCCAGCCATGCAATAAGCAATAAACATGCACTTAAGTGGGTTATTTCAGGCAAGATGCCGGGGCACAATCGAGGCGGCATCTCAGGTTGAAACACAGGCTGGGAGCTACGCACCAACCCCTGCATCGACGCCGGATCTCCCTCATATCAAACGCACAAAGTGTAAGGTATAAACGGTTGGGTTTTCCTTTGCATCGGCTAGAAGTAGCCCCCACGCTGGCCAAACTGACTCCCATGCCTCATGCAAAAGCACCTCTTCCTTCTCTCTGTATTGGCCTTACCACTATGGCCTGCTTACTCCCACGCGGAGGTGGTCAAATCGCGTAGCAGCGCTTTTGTCCTCAGCCGCTCCTCGACTTATACCGCCGCAGCCAGCGCCGGCTCCTCCGTCCGCAGCTTCCAGGCCGTCGTCGGCAGCAGCACGGGGACGGGCACGCCCCAACTGGTGCCCATCACCTTCAGTTCCAACCCACTTGCCACCACGGTTTACGATCCCGCGGACCACCACCAGCTGCACAGCTTGAACGCCAATGCGTCGGTGGCGGTAATGGGCAACAAGGTTTACGATTACAACGCCTACACGGGCGACAACCTCTATGACGACGGCTTTTTCCTCGTGCCCGATGTGGACACCGGGGTAGGTTACGACTTGCGCCTGCCTCCCGGGGAAAGCTGGACCTGGAACAGCCGTGTGCGCCTCAACGCGGCCGGCGACCGCCTCTTTGTCCTGCACGATGACGATGCAGATGATGATCTGGAGCTGCATATCGCGCCCGTGCCACGCGATGGGCAACTCACTGATCTCGACCCGGTGACGCAAGTGTCGGACCTCCTGCCGGAAAACCACGACTTCCGCGAGCTGTGGGCGACGCATCGCGAGGGCCAAACCACGCTCTTCTTCTCCTACTCGCTGGAAGATACCGAGGGCGACAACCTGCGCGACCAGCTTCTCGTGTGGACCGAAGGCGACGCCAGCGCCACCTTTTACGACCTCAGCGTCTTGGTCGCCGAAGGCTTGGGGGGCGGCTTGGCGGCGGAAGGCGTATCGGTGGATTTTATCGTCTCCGCCGATGGCTCCACCTTGGTGGGCGACTACTATCTTGCCGGGACCGATCGTCCCAAGCCGTTCTGCTACTCCTTTGCCGAGGGGCTCGCGACGCTGCCCAGCCTGCCTCCCGCCTCGCAGATCTCCGCGATCTACCCCAGCACCGACGGGCAACAGATTGTGCTTTGGGTGCAGTCCAACGGCCTGCCCGACCGGTGGATCCACTGGCAACCTTTTGACGCCGCGACGCCTAACACACACGATCTGCCGTATGCCGACTCCGAAGAAGCGGCCCTCGGGCTGATGGCGCTGCTCGGCGGCGAACCCCAGCCGGGGGGCTTTCTCCGCCTCCGTCAGCCAGCCTCCGACCCGTCTCCCGATACCCTGCGCTACCTCGTCCCCGGCACGGGAGAGCTGCGCACCCTCTACCCCAGCCTGTTCGAGCGCTATAACGTGCCTTGGACGGAAGCGCGCCAGGAGCATACCGATTCAGTCTATCTGACGCCCGACCAGCGCTATCTGGTGGCCGACGTGTTGACCACGCAATGGCCGTGGCGCCTCAAGCTGCACGCTGCGCGCACGGAGGTGTTGGCGGCCTTCCCCACCCTGCCAGCGCAGCAGGCCGATGGCTGGAACAAAAGCCCGTGGCTCGGCTGGTTCTTTGCCGACCGCTTCCCCTGGGTCTGGGCACCCCCGCACGGCTGGCTGTGGAGTGGAGGCAGCGGCCCCAACCACTGGTTCCTCGACTCCGGCCTCGGCTGGATCTACACCGGCGAGACTTTTTACCCGTGGATCTGGCAGGACGAAACAAGCCGCTGGATCTTCAACGACAAGGGCCGCCGCTGGTACTTCGACCCCCAGCGCCTGGCCGGCGAGCAATGGTATCATGTGCCAGCCCGATAGTGGCACCGCCGCCCGCCGAATATAATCCGGCGGGCTTTTTTCAAGGTCACTGAGGCTACTCCACGTTCTGAACCTGCTCCCGGATACGCTCGATCTCGTTCTTGGCCTCGATCACCTGCTTGGTCACGGCGAGGTTGTTGGCCTTGGAGCCGATGGTGTTGAACTCGCGGTGGATCTCCTGGACGATGAACTCGAGCTTGCGGCCGATCACGCCGTCCTTTTCCGCGGAATAAAGCGTCTCGCGGATCTGGTCGAGGTGGGAGTCCAGACGGGTCAGCTCTTCGGTCACGTCGATGCGGTCGGCAAAAATGGCTACTTCCTTCAGCACGCGCTCGTCCTGCAGGTCCAGCTCCAGCCCGGCCTGGCGCAGGCGGTCGAGCAAGGCCTGGCGGTAGTTGGGCAGCGTGTCGGCGCAGACGGTCTGGATCTCGCTCCAGCAGGCACGCAGGCGGTCGACCCGCTCGGCCAGATCTCGCTGCAGGGCCTCACCCTCCGTCGCACGCATGGCGTTGATCGCCTCCAGCGCGCGGTCGAGGGCCTGCATGGCGCAGGGCTCCACCTCGTCGGCCTTGGGCAGGTCGGCATCGACACGGTGCTGCTGCACGAGGCGGAAAAGCGTGTCCACATCCGGCGGCCACTTGGAACCGACCTTGAAGGCGAGCTTGTTCAGCTTTTGCAGCGTGGCCTCAACCGCGTCGGCATCCCAGGCCAGCGCGCCCTGTCCTTCCGCCGCATCGACGGTCAGCACGGTGTGGATCTTGCCCCGCTGCATGCGCTCCCGGATCACGGCGGCCAGCGGACGCTCGAGCGCCTGCCACTCCTTCGGCAGGTTGAACGAAGTCTCCAGGTTCCGCCGGTTGACGGAGCTGAGTTCGATGTTGATCACAAGCCCCTCCCAGGTGGCGGAGCCCCGCCCAAATCCGGTCATCGATTGCATGTGCGCAATGCAGGCGGTTTTGGGCCCCGCTGGCAACGGGAAAGGTGGGGGAGCGTGCTCCAATAAAGATTCGCCGCAGCCAGCCAGAACGTTAAGCTGACGCTCATGAAGTTATCCTTGGTCGCGGTGGTTGGCTTGCTCATGGTTTCGGGCGCTCCTTTGCACGCCGAAGAAACGACACCTGCGGACCTGGAGGCGTTCCTCGCCCCGATCATCGCGATCATTCAGGCCGAAGGGAATGACGAGCTGAGCGCGGAGGAAAAGGCACTGGTGGAGCGGGTCGAAACTCATCGTTATCCACATGTTGCCGCGCACCACCTCATCGCACACGAAGACCCTCAGGTGCAGATCTTCGCGGCCTACGCTATGCTCAGCCTAGACCCGGACCCGTTGTGGGAACCGTGGTTCACGTTACGTGACATTGCGGAGAGAGGTGCCTCGATGAAACCGCTCGGGGCTAGTGTCGCCGCGTTTCTGGAGAGCGAAGATCCCCGAGCCCGCGCCGCGGCTGCCGCGACCATCGGATTCATTGGCTACGATTCGGCAGTTCCAGAACTAAAAGCCTGCCTCACGGAGGAGCATAACTGGTGCCTCGTCTTCGCAGCAGCGGAAGCCTTGGGACGCTTGAACGCACGGTCCGCCCTGCCCGAACTGAAGAGGGTAGCAAAATGCTTTTGGTATCCTCCGGTACGAGAGGCCTCCCGAAATGCCGTGTCTGCAATCGAGGGAGAGGCTAAATACGACGTGGTGGAAATAGGCGGCAGGATGGAATTAATCGTAGCCTTCAATAAACATGAACATGCGTCGCTAAGGTCGGCACATGAACAAGACGAGCAGTCCACGCTTCCGATCACGATCTATACCGAAGAGCCTAGTCAGCTCAGTCCTGACCAACTCAAGACGTTCACCTACAAATTTGAGCGTGTCGGCTCAGGAGCTGAAGGCGAGGAGACTTGGTGGGAAGAGGAACTGCCCGTATGTGGCCTGCAACTCGACGAAGGCTACCTTCTGGGGTACGATGGCGGAGAATGGGGCGGCGGGCTGCTCTACTTCCGCTTTCGACAAGAAAAGGATCCGCAGGTAGTACTGCCCCTGAACATCGGTAGCATCCATCGAATGACAACCGGCGTTGTTGCTATCCAACAGCCTGCGATGGTGCCGCCGAACAGCGTGATCTACAAAATCGAATTTCCGATCGGAAAGCCGCCCACTGCCCAGTATCTACTGACGCTACCGGGCGTGATGCGCAGCTCCCATCTCCTCGCCAACGGCAGCCTATTCGTCGACTGCTTCGGCGGTGCGGTGGTGGTGTCGCCCGAGGGTGAAATAGCGATGGCGACGCCGGAGAATGTGGGGATGCCGCCAGAGTAGAGCCGCCCGGCAATAGACTGGATTTTGCAAATCGCAATAAACAGATTGATGCCCAAAGGGGAGTCGGTTATACGAAATTGTGATGTTTCATTCGCTGAAATCGACTCTGCTTCTTGCACTCCTTCCGCTGGCTTCGCTGTCCGCGTCTGTATCTTTTGAATACAGCTTTCTCGCTAATTCAGACACCGACAATCTCGGCCTGAATGGCTCCACTTTTACCTTCACCATGGTGTCGGTTGGCGACACCTGGGAAACGATCAACGATAGCAACGGGGTCGGCTTTGAGCTGGCCTCCGTTCAGTTGACGATTGCCAATTCGAGCACCCTCGACGGCACCTACAATCTGATCCAGACGCGCCCCACGGGTCAGGTAGATGATAAGGCCACGGGATATCTGCTTGGTGGTGGCTTTCTCTATCTTGGCCTCGGGCGGGACGGCGGGTTTCCGATCTTCGAGGCGGAAGGTGCGGACCTGACCCTTACCAGTAGTTATGCTTTTACCTTCGACACCTATAGCCCATCCGTCGGCGACCCGATCGATGATGAAGCGATCGCAGGCGTGACGCTATTCGTGAACGAGTTCACCGCCACCTCAGGTGGGCTCAGCAATACCCTGGGGAATCTCATCACCACATTGAACGCCACGCCCTACACGCCTCCTGCGGTGCCTGAACCCGCCCACGCAGCGGCCTTGTTCGGCCTCGGTGCCCTCGGTTTCATCGCCTGGCGCCGCCGCCGCGCCTAAGGGGAAGCCACTTTTGCAAAAGTAAAAAGCCACCCCTGCCGAGCAGAGGTGGCTTTTTTTGTCGGTAAAGGATGGGAAACGCCCCTACCCCTTCACCTCGGCCTGCTTGGCGAGGATTTGGGCGATTTGCTGCACGTCCTTGTCGCCGCGGCCGGAGAGGTTGATGACGAGGATTTCGTCGGGGCTCATCTGCGGGGCGCGCTTGAGGGCGTACGCGACAGCGTGGGTGCTTTCGAGAGCGGGCAGGATGCCTTCGCAGCGGCAGAGCAGTTGGAAGGCTTCCATCACCTCGGCGTCGGTCGCGTAGGCAAAGTCGATGCGGCCGAGGTCGCGGTAATAGGCGTGCTCGGGGCCCACTGCCGCGTAGTCGAGGCCGGCGGAGACGCTGTGCGTCAACTCGATCTGGCCATCGTCGTCGCAGAGGAGGAAAGTCTTGCTGCCTTGAAGCACGCCCACGCGACCACCGGAGAAGCGGGCGGCGTGCTTGCCGCGCTCGATGCCGTGGCCACCGGCTTCGACGCCCACGAGGCGCACGTCGGGCTGGTCGAGAAATTCGTAGAACATGCCGATGGCGTTGGAGCCGCCGCCGACGCAAGCGACGACTTCCGCAGGCAAGCGGCCTTCCAGCTCCATGATCTGGCGGCGGGTTTCTTCGCCGATGATCTTGTGGAAGTCGCGCACCATCATGGGGAAAGGGTGTGCGCCGAGGGCCGATCCGAGGATGTAGTGCGTATGGCGCGAGGTGGCCACCCAGTCGCGCATGGCTTCATTGACGGCGTCCTTGAGCGTGCGCTGGCCTGTCTCCACGCCTCGGACTTCCGCGCCGCAGAGGCGCATGCGGAAGACGTTGAGGGCCTGGCGGGCCATGTCGACCGCGCCCATGTAGATGACGCATTCGAGGCCGAATTTGGCGCAAACGGTAGCCGTAGCCACGCCGTGCTGACCGGCTCCGGTTTCCGCAATGATGCGTTTCTTGCCAAGGCGGCGGGCGAGCAGCGCCTGCCCGAGCACGTTGTTGATCTTGTGCGCGCCGGTATGGAGCAGGTCTTCGCGCTTGAGGTAGATCTTGGCCCCGCCGAGGTGCTTGGTCAGCTGCTCGGCGTAATAGAGCGTGGTGGGGCGGCCCGCATACTCCTTGAGGTACCACTGCAGTTCGCGGTTGAACTCGGGATCCGCCTTGGCCTCCAGGTAAGCTTGCTCCAGCTCCTGCAGGCAGGTGAAAAGCGTTTCCGGCACGTATCTACCGCCGTAGACCCCAAAGTGGCCGGAAGCATCCGGCATTGCGGTCTTATCAATCTGCGCCACCGATTCAGAAATCATGGGAAACAAACATCGCCTTTCCGGGGAGCGAAAGCAAGCCGCAACGGCCAACGCTTTACGCCGCACGTGGGCCGGTCGTTAAAACGGTTTGGTGCGCTGGCAGAACTGGAAGGGCACGCCCCAGGGGTCGCGCATCGTGACGACCGTCGAGCCGTCGCTGGTGGTGTCTTCGACCACGAGGGTGGCGCCGGCCTGCAGCACGCGGTCGCGCTCGGCCTGGGCGTTTTCAGCGACAAAGGCGAAGTGGAAGATGAGGTGGTGCTGCGCAGCGTAGTCGGGGTAAGGCGCTGCCGGGTTGCTGTAGACTTCGCAGATGCAGCGGCCCGTGCTGTCGGCCAAAAAGGCGACGTAGGGCGGGCTGTCCTTGCGACGGAGCACCTGGAGGCCGAGGTGCTGGACATACCAGTCGGTAAAGGCACTGGCGTCGGGCACGTTGAGGGCAAAGTGTTCGAACTTCATGAAAGGATCGGGGCAGGTCTAGCAGTGCTTGACCGTGATGATCGTCACGTCGTCGGACTGGCGGTCGGGCCCGGCGAAGTGGACCATGCTGTCGAGGATACCGTCGTTGAGTTCCACGGCCTTCTGGGTCGAATAGCGGCGGATGGTCTCGGTGAGGCGGTGGTTGGAGTATTCCGCGCCGGCATCGTTGGCCATCTCCGTCACGCCATCGGTATAGAGCAGGAAGATGTCGCCTTGGCCAAACGGCACCTTGCGGTCGGAAACGGTGAGCGCAAATATCTCGTTGGGCACCATGCCGATGGCCATGCCTTCGGAGTCGAGCAGCTCGGTCGAAATCTCACCCGAAGCGCTGCGGTGGAGCAGCACGGGCAGCTCGTGACCGGCGCGGCAAAGCGTGATGCTGCTGTCGCCGGTGTCGATCACCGCATAGATGATGGTGACAAACATATCGGCCCGCATTTCCTCGTTCATCACCGCATTCAGCTCCGTCAGCACGCGTGCGGGTGAAGCATATTGGCGGGCGAGGTGGCGGAGGTTGCTCTGGCAGACGGCCATGACGAGCGAGGCGGGGATGCCTTTGCCGGAAACGTCGGCAATGGCCACACCGTAGCGATGGTCGTCGAGCTGGAAGACGTCGTAGAGGTCGCCGCCGACGGTTTGGGCGGGGCGGTAGACGGCTGCGATGTCGAGCAGGGCCGTCTCGGGGTAACGGCGGGGCAGCAGCTTGTCCTGGATTTCCTTGGCGAGGCCGAGGTCCATATCCATGCGGCTTTTCTCGATCTGCATTTCCATCAGGTCGAGGTTATGGACCGCGAGGCCGGCCTGGTCGGCCAATGAGCGGGCGAGCGAAAAGTCCGTCTCGGTAAAGGTGCTGCCGTCGGCCGGGTTGGCGAGGGCGAGGATCGCGAGGGTATTGTCGCGGAAGCAGACGGGCACGACGATGATCGAGTAGATCTGTAGCGAGGGGTCTTCGTACTGGATCACGCGCGGATCTTGCCGGGCGTCGGAGATGAAGACGCCGCTGCCGGTGCGCGCGACCTGGCCGATGAGGCCTTCGCCCACGCGAAACACTTCGGAGCGCATCACCTTCTCGATCTGCTTGGTGCGGCTGCCGGATTTTTCGCGGCTGAGGCTGGCACCGGGGCGCTGGGGTGGGAAGAGGCCTTCCACGGCCACGCCGTGCAGCTCTTCGTCGCGCCGCTCGTAGACGACGGCACAGAGGGCGCCAGTCGATAGGATGCTGGCGTGCATCATGCGCTTGAGCAGCTCTTGCCGCGTCACGCCATGGCCGATGGGTTCAACCATGTTGTGCATGAAGTCGAGCACGATCAGCTTTTCCTGGCTGAGGAACTGTTTGTCCTCATCGAGGCGGGTGATTTCCCGACGGGCGCGCCACCAGAAATAGGCTCCGACCGAGCCACCGGAAACGAGTCCGAGGAAGAAATACCACCAGTTCCACATCCCAACAAATCAGCTTTCGTCGGACCGCCTTCCGCCGAACGTCACTCTGTCTGACTTTTCAGAAAAGCGATCACGTCCTGGAACTTGGCCCGGTTGGATGCGTCGATCTCAACCAGATTCTCATGAGCCTGCAAGATCATTCGCGCGCCCTCGCGTTCGGAGAGCTTTTCGGCTGGCAGGGCCTCGCTCTTGGCATCGCCCGAACCGGAGCCGTCGAGCTCCACCACCTTGATGGTCGGGAGCTTGTGAAGGCCGAGATTGCGGACGAGTTCCCCCACCCGATCGCTCATGCGGGCGAGGGTGATCGTGCCTTGCGGCTTGGCCTGCAACAGCTGGATAGAGGTGCCGGCGAGGATCCCGAGGAAGGTCGAGTCCACGCCGGTGCAGTCCTGAAAATCCAGCAGGTAGCGGCGGCGCCCCTGGTCGATCATCCGCTGAAAGAAGCGCTTCAGCGGGGCCGAGTTGTGCAGCGTAGCCCGTCCAGCGATGCGCACCACCACGGGCTCGTGGTGGGCGTTGACCAAAAAGACGGGGGCTTCGCTGGGCATACTCGGGATAGACGCAGGGGTGGCGAACAGGCGGCTTAGGCCTGCTTGGCGCGCTGGAGGATCTGTCGCAGCACGTAGGTAAGAATGCCGCCGTGGCGGTAGTATTCCACTTCGATGCCGGTATCGAGGCGGGCCTTGAGCTTGGTCTCCTTCACGCTGCCGTCGGCCTTGGTGATCTTGAGGGTCACGAGGGCGCCGGGCTTGATGTCGTCGGAGAGGCCCACGAGGTCGTAGGTCTCGGTGCCGTCGAGGCCGAGGGCCTTGGCATCTTCACCGTTGGTGAACTCCAGCGGGAGCACGCCCATGCCGATGAGGTTGCTGCGGTGGATGCGCTCGAAGCTCTTGGCCACCACGGCCTTGACGCCGAGGAGGTTAGTGCCCTTCGCGGCCCAGTCGCGGCTGGAGCCCATGCCGTAGTCGACGCCGCCGAAGACCATCAGCGGGGTCTTCTCCTTGCGGTAGTCGTTGCAGGCGTCGAAGATGAACTTGATCTCGCCCTCGGGCTGCTTCTTGGTGAAGCCGCCTTCGCGCCCGTCGGCCATCAGGTTCTTGATGCGGACGTTGGCGAAGGTGCCGCGGGTCATCACGCGGTCATTACCGCGACGCGAGCCGTAGCTGTTGAAGTCCTTCTTCTCCACGCCGTTTTCCTTCAGGTAACGGCCAGCGGGGCTGTTCTCGGTGATGCTGCCGGCAGGCGAAATGTGGTCGGTCGTCACGGAGTCGCCGAAGATGCCGAGCGCGCGGGCGCCCTTGATTTCGGTGATCGAGCCGGCTTCCATGCCGAAGCCTTCGAAGAAGGGCGGCAGTTGGATGTAGGTGCTGTCGTCCTTCCACTGATACAGCGCGCCGGTGCTCGACTTGATTTCCTTCCACTCCGGGTTGGCTTCGAGAATGTCGCTGTACTGGTTGACGAACATCGAGGGCTTGAGGCCAGTGGCCAGGGCTTGCTCGACTTCGTCGCGGGAGGGCCAAATGTCCTTCAGGTAGACGGGCTGGCCGTCTTTGCCGGTGCCGAGGGGCTCGGTCGCGAGGTCGATGTCGACGCGGCCGGCGAGGGCGTAGGCGACGACGAGCGGAGGCGACATGAGGAAATTCGACTTGATGGCGCCGTGAATGCGGGCTTCGAAATTACGGTTGCCGGAGAGCACGCTGGCGACGACGAGTTCGCCTTCTTCGATCGCCTTCTCCACCGCAGGGTCGAGCGGGCCGGAGTTGCCGATACAGGTGGTGCAGCCGTAGCCGACGAGGTTGAAGCCCAGCTGGTCGAGGTAGGTCTGCAGGCCGGTCTCGTTGAGGTATTCCGTCACCACGCGGGAACCGGGGGCGAGGGAGGTCTTCACGATCGGGTTGACGTCGAGGCCCTTCTCCACCGCTTTCTTCGCCACCAGGCCCGCGCCGAGCATGACGGAGGGGTTGCTGGTGTTGGTGCAGGAGGTGATGGCGGCGATGACGACGGAGCCGTGGCGCAGCTTGTTGCCTTCGGAAGCCTTGTTGTGGACTTCTTCGGTGGCGGTCGCGGGGCGGTTGGTCACCATCTCGCGCTCGCTCCAGATTTCCTTCGACGGATCTTCGCTGAACTCGTTGATGCCGCCGCTCATGGTCACGCGGTCACCGGCGAAGCCCTTGACTTCGGCTTCGCGGCCCCGCTTGTCGGCGCTGATGCCAAAGCCGCCTTCGGCGACGGGCATGGAGAGCAGTTGCTCGAAGCGGCTCTTGAGGCCGTCCACGTCAATGCGGTCTTGCGGGCGCTTGGGGCCGGAGACGCTGGGGGTGATGCTGCCGAGGTCGAGCTCGATTTCCTTGGTGTAGTCGCACTCGCCCTTGAGCGGCACGCCGTACATGCCCTGCTGGGTAAAGTAGTCGCGCACGAGCTGGATCTGCGCTTCGGAGCGGCCCGTCATGCGCAGGTAGTCGAGCGTCTTGTCGTCGATGGGGAAGAAGCCCATCGTGGCGCCGTATTCCGGGGCCATGTTGGCGATGGTGGCGCGGTCGGCCAGCGTGAGGCTGGCGGCGCCTTCGCCAAAGAATTCCACGAACTTGCCGACGACCTTGTGCTCGCGCAGCAGCTGGGTGATGCGGAGGGTCAAGTCGGTCGCGGTCACGCCCTCGGTCAACGCGCCGCTGAGGTGCACGCCGATGACTTCGGGCGTCTGGAAGGCGATGGGCTGGCCGAGCATGCCGGCTTCGGCCTCGATGCCGCCCACGCCCCAGCCCACGATGCCGAGGCCGTTGATCATGGTGGTGTGCGAGTCGGTGCCGACAAGGGTGTCGGGGTAGAAGACGCCATCTTTCTCGAACACGACCTTGGCGAGGTATTCGAGGTTGACCTGGTGCACGATGCCGATGGCAGGCGGCACGACGGCGAAGGTTTCAAAGGCTTGCTGGCCCCACTTGAGGAACTCGTAGCGCTCGCGGTTACGCTCGAATTCGATTTCGAGGTTTTGGGCGAACGACTTGGCGGTGCCGGAGCGGTCGACCTGCACGGAGTGGTCGACCACGAGGTCGACCGGCACGAGCGGCTCGATCACGGCCGGGTCGCCGCCGATGGCTTTCACCGCGTCGCGCATGGCGGCGAGGTCGACGAGCAGCGGCACGCCGGTAAAGTCTTGCAGCACGATCCGGCTCACGACGAAAGGAATTTCGGCGGAATCGGGCTTGGTGGCATTGTAGGCCGCCAGGCGGCGGACGTCTTCCTCGGTGACGCGCTGGCCGTCGCAGTTACGCAGAACGGACTCGAGCACCACCCGGATACTGACGGGAAGTCGGGAAATCTGGCCGAGACCTTGTTCCTCAAGGGCAGGGAGACTGAAAATCTGCCCATCGCGGAAAGGGCGCGCCGCCTTAAACGGATCGTGAAGCGAACTCATAAACCATTCAACTATGAGTGGGGCCGGGGGTAAATCAAGCCCGACCTACCATCGGATCCAAAAATCCTGAACTAAATATCGTTTAGCGTAAAAATGTTCAAAAATGACCGGCCTAAGCCAGTAATTGGCATTGGCTTGCAAAAAAGCCCGGGCGCACAGGGCAACCCGGGCTTTCATGAAAATAGATCGACCAAAAACCCTACGCCTTGAGCGCGGTCTTGATCTGGTCGAAGGGCGGGAGGACTTTGGGGTCGTCGCTGGAGGAGGCGAACTTGATTACGCCGTCTTTGCCGATGACGAAGGCGGCGCGCTTGGAGACGCCGTGGAAGTCGAGCACGCCGGGGACGAAGGTGTCGTAGATCACGTCGTAAGCCTTGCTGACTTCCTTGTTGAAGTCGGACAGCAGCGGGAAGGTAATGCCGGAGCGTTGGGCAAAGACTTCTTGAGTGAAGGGGCTGTCGACGCTGATGCCGTAGACGGCGGCGTCGAGCTGGTCATACTCGTCGAGGCCGCCGGAAACGGTGCAGAGCTCGTCGGTGCAGACGCTGGTGAAAGCGAAGGGGAAGAAGAGCAGCACGGTCTGCTTCTTGCCGAAATTGTCGGAGAGCTTCACGGCTTGCATGCCGTCGGCCGTCTTGTGCTTGAGCGTGAAGTCGGGGGCTTTGGTGCCAGTAGAGAGAGCCATAAGGCCTTCAGCTTCAAGGATGGGGCAGCAGGTCGCAAGGCGGAAGTTTTGCACGAATCCACCCCATGGCCGCAAAAACTCCTTTCCACTGCTGGGAAGTCCTGTTCAAGTCGTAGCCTTCCATGAAGCCGATTGATATTCTGTGTCAGAACGTGGCAGATCTCCACAGCCGCGAGGAACTGGAAAAGCGCCTGGCCGAAGGCCGCCCGCTGCGCGTGAAGCTGGGCGTCGACCCGACCCGCCCCGACCTGACCTTCGGCCACATGGTCGTGTTCAACAAGCTGCGCCAGTTTCAGGACCTCGGGCACGAGGCCGTGCTCATCATTGGCGACTTCACGACCTTGATCGGCGACCCCTCGGGCCGTTCGTCCACCCGCCCGGTGTTGACGAAGGAGGAGATCACCGAAAACGCGAAGACCTACGTCGATCAGGCTTACCAGATCCTCGACCCCGCCAAGACCACCGTGCGCTTCAACAGCGAGTGGTTTGGCAAGATGGGCTTCGAAGACTGCCTCGGCCTCGCCCGCAAGATGACGGTGGCCCGCATGCTGGAGCGCGACGACTTCCACAAGCGCTTTAACAGCAACACGCCGATCAGCATCATCGAGTTTCTCTACCCGCTCGTACAGGGCTACGACAGCGTGATGGTGAAGTCCGACGTGGAGCTGGGCGGCACCGACCAGCTTTTCAACAACCTCGTGGGCCGCACGCTGCAGCGCGACGCCGGTCAACCGGAGCAGATCGTGATGACCCTGCCCCTGCTCGTCGGCACCGACGGCGTGAAGAAGATGTCCAAGAGCCAGGATAACTACATCGCCTTCAACGACACGTCGAAGGACATGTTTGGCAAGATCATGAGCATCGGCGACGAAGTGATGTGGGACTACTACCGCCTGTTGCTGCTGAAGACACCCGAGGAGATCAAGGAGCTGCAGGCCGGGCACCCGATGGCGGCCAAGAAGCTGCTCGCCAAGACCCTGACCGACAAGATCCACGGCGAGGGCAAGGGCCAGCACGAGCTGGAGCAGTTCGAGAAGGTGTTTTCCCAAAACCAGCGTCCGGACGAGATGCCGGAGTTCCAATGGAGCCAACTGGCCGAGGGCGAATCGCAGACCCTCGTCAACCTGCTCGCCAACTCGGGCCTCTTCGACAGCAAGAAGGAAGCGCGTCGCCTGATCGAGCAAGGCTCGGTGAAGATCGACGACGTGAAGCAGGACCAGCCGATGCTCGAAATCGCCCGCCCCAGCGCCCCCATCGTGCTCCAGGCCGGCAAGCGCAAGTTCTTCCGGGTGCTGGCGTAACGCAGGAAGTGGCACCCCTACTGGGGTGCGCGGTCGTAAATCGCTCTAACGTAATCTGGAGTGCTGCGCTTTGCGCAGATCTGGTTTAGGAGTAGGCGGCCAAAGCGAAGGGCGACATCGCAAGCAACTTACCCGTGCTTGAGCCCTGGGGCCTCCTGTATCCGTTTCTAAGACATCATCCAGATCTGCGCGGAGCGCAGCACTCCATAACGCGTTTGGCGGAAATGAAGGCCATTGGAGGCTGCCTCTGTCTGCTTCCCTGTGATTTCGCATATGGGTGGCGTGCCAGCCTACCTTTTTTGCCCCCCGCGTGACATCTCCCGCAGATTGTTACACCGCGTGCGGTGTGCGGTCTTGCGCCGCAGGTGTGGGTGGGGGTATTGAGTGGGGAGCCTCACGTTTACCGTTGTCTCCCCTCCCCCGCCTCAGTCTGTGAATCGAGAATACCACCGTTGGTTCAGCCCGCACTTGCAGCGGGAGATGGAACTGCTCGTCTTCGGCCATGCCGGGGCCAAAGTGCTGATCTTCCCGACCCGCGGGGGGCGCTTTTACGAGTATGAGCACCTGCGCATGGTCGATGTGCTCAAGGACAAGATCGACGCGGGCATCTTCCAGCTCTACTGCGTCGATTCGATCGATGCGGAGTCGTTTTACTGCTTCTGGGCGCACCCTCGGGGCCGCATCGAGCGTCACCAGCAATACGAGGACTACATCGTAAACGAGGTGATGCCGTTCATGGACCGCAAGAACGCCAACCGTTGCACGATCTCGCACGGTTGCAGCTTTGGCGCCTACCACGCGTGCAACCTCGCCTTCCGCTACCCCTGGAAGTTCCAGAAGCTGCTCGCGCTCAGTGGCCGCTACGACTTGACCCAGCCGGTGGAATACTTCGCCGACCTGCTCGATGGCTATTACGACAACGCGGTGTATTACCACATGCCGAGCCACTACCTGCCCAACCTGACGGACGAAAATTACCTCGCCCCGTTGCGCGCGATGGACATTCACTTTGTGATTGGCGCCGAAGACCCGTTTCTCGACAACAATCGCCGCCTCAGCGACGAGCTCTGGCGCAAGGGCATCGCCAACCACCTCCACGTCTGGGGCGACCGCGCCCACCGCGGCTACTACTGGCGCAAGATGGTGCCGCTCTATTTGTAGGGGGCAGAAGACGGTTCAGCCGCAGATCAGCGCGGATTTACGCGGATGAAGAAAAAAAACCAACGTATTTATTCTCTTTATCTGTGCTGATCCGTGTCCATCCGTGGCCCTTCCCCCTCCCCTAGGCGCAACTCCGTTTGCCGCCAGTATCTTCCACTGGGCTTTGACTCTAGGCCGTAGACGGGCAATGGTTCGCCCTCGTCGCGGAAAGCGCGATGAATTAGCAATATGCGTAAAGTCGCCATCGTCGGAACCGGGATCTCGGGCCTCGCCTGTGCCCATCGCTTGCATCCACAGTGCGAGCTGACGCTCTATGAGCGGGAGGATTACGTCGGCGGGCACACCAATACGGTGACGGTGCGCGAGATCGACCGCGAGGTGCCGATCGACACGGGATTCATGGTCTACAACGAGGTGACGTATCCTCGCCTGACGGCCTTGTTTGAGGAATTGCAGGTGCCGACCCAGGAGGCCGACATGTCGTTTGGCATGAATCACCTGCCTGCCCGGTTGACGTGGTGCAGTCACCAGTTGCAGGGGATCTTCGCCCAAAAGCGCAACGTTGCGCGCCCGCAGTTCTGGCTGATGATCCGCGACTTCTACAAGTTCAACCGCATCATCAACCGGCTGGCGCGACTGGATGCCCTGCCCGACCAGACCTTGGGTGAATTCCTGGAACAGCACTGCTTCAGCGAACCGTTTGCGCGCCTCTACCTGCTGCCGATGTGCGGCGCCATCTGGTCGACCCCGCAGGATCACATCCGCGCCTTCCCCCTGCCCTCGCTCGCCCGCTTTCTCTACAACCACGGCCTGCTCGGGCGCGTAACGCACCACACCTGGCGCACGGTGACGGGTGGCAGCCGGGTCTATCGCGAGCGCTTGATCGAGCCGTTCCGCGAGCGGATCCACACGGCGCTGCCGGCGGTGGAAGTCCAGCGGCGTGCTAGCGGGGCCGTAGTCGTCGATGCGAAAGGTGAAAAGCAGGCCTTTGATTCGGTGATCATCGCCACCCATGCCGATGAGGCTTTGCAGCTGCTGGCCAACCCAACCCGCGACGAACATCAGGTGTTGGGCGCGTTTGCCTACAACCGCAGCCACGTGCAACTCCACACCGATGCCCGCGTGATGCCGGGGCCACGCTCGGCCTGGGCCGCCTGGAACTACCGGGTGGAAGCGGTGGGGCACGACGCCGTCACTGCCTCGACGCACTATTGGATGAATCGGCTGCAAGGGGTGTCCGACCGGCAGCAGTATTTTGTGAGCCTCGATGCACAGCATGTGGTGGATCCTCAAACGGTGCTCTGGGAGAAGGAATACACGCACCCGCGCTTCGACTTGCCCGCGGTGAAGGCGCAAGCACACCTGCCCCGGCTCAATGAAACGGGCCCGATCTACTTTGCTGGGGCCTACTTCCGATATGGCTTCCACGAAGACGGCCTCATGAGCGGCGAAAACGTTGCCCAAGCGTTGAACGCGATGGAAAAAGCCAGTATCGTGGCGTGACTCCCTACTCCTCCCCACCTCTATTGGACATGGCTAGCGAATCTCCCCTCCGCTCGGCCCTGTACGCCTGTCGTGCCTCCCACGACCGCTACGAGCCTCGGCGCTACGGCTTCAAGTCGCGCCTCTTCATGTTTTATCTCGATCTGGACGAGCTGTCGGAGCTTTCCCGGCGCATCCCGATCTTCAGCCGCAACCGCCCCAACGTCTATTCGTTTTACGACCGCGACCACCTCTTCATGGGGCATCGCGACCTCCGGGACAACGTGCGGGCGTTTCTACGGGAGCGCGGCGTCACGGAGACGGTCTGGCGCATCGAGCTGCTGACCAGCGTGCGCGTGTTCGGCTACGTCTTCAACCCGCTCAGCGTCTTTGTCTGCTACGACGAAAGCGACGCGCCGCTCGCGATGATCGCGGAGGTGCACAACACCTTCGGCGAGCTGAAGCCCTACCTGATCACGCGCGAGCAGATGCAGCGCAACGTGTTTACGGATGAGGTGCCGAAGCACTTCTACATCTCCCCGTTCAGCGACCTCGACCACCACCTGTCGCTAAAGCTGCACGTGCCCGGTCAACGTCTCGCCCTGGCGGTGGGTGGGCGCTACGAAGGCCGGTCTCAACCCTTTTTCCACGCCACGCTCACCGGGGCGCGCCAGCCGCTGACGACACAGCGCTTACTGGCCTTCAGCGCCCAGTTCCCCCTCGTCACCGCGCGGGTCATGGGGCTGATCCATTGGCATGCGCTCAAGCTGTGGCTGAAGGGCGTGCCCTTCCGGATGAAGGAAAAGGAGCCGGAGCTGCAACAGGGCATCTACCCAAAATTGGGGCAGAAGGATGCGCCGACGGTGAAATCTTCGTAAAGCTTGTCGAGAAGCCTGATTGAGCCTACAATTTGACCTTGGTATGAGTCGTTTACTGGCAGCACCCTTCTGGTCCATCCTGAAGCAATTCCGGCACGGGCACCTCAAAGTCGTGCTCCCGGATGGCAAGGAGCGTCACTTCGGCCAGCCGCCGCAAGAATGCGCCCCTTACGACGATCCCAAATCGCCGGTCGCGGAGTTGCAGATCCGCGACGACCGCTTTTTCCGCTACATCGTGTGGGGCGGCGAGATCGGCTTTGGCGAGGCCTACATGGCCGGCTTGTGGGACAGCCCCGACGTCACTCACCTGCTGCGCTTCTTCCTCGCCAATATCGACACCGTACCTGGCTTCGGAGACGCCGGGCGCAAGCCGATGCTGTTCAACCTCGCCAAGGGGGCCAACTGGCTGAAGCACCTCGGCCGCCGCAACTCCAGGGAAAACAGCAAGCGCAACATCGAGGAGCATTACGACCTCAGCAACGAATTTTACCACCTTTGGCTCGACGAGACGTGGTCTTACTCCAGCGCCTATTTCCCTCACCCGGAGATGGACCTCGCCGAGGCCCAGCGTGAGAAATACCGCCGCCTGTGCCGCAAGCTGCAGCTCAAGCCTGGGATGAAGGTGTTGGAGATCGGCTGCGGCTGGGGCGGCTTTGCCCTTACGGCGGCGCGCGAATTCGGCTGCCATGTTAAGGGCATCACCATCTCCGAGGCGCAGTTCGAAGTCGCCGTCAAGCGGGTCAACGAAGCGGGCCTCAACGACCGCATCCACCTCGACTTGATCGACTACCGCGACGTGCAGGGGCAGTTCGACGCGATCGTCTCGATCGAAATGCTCGAAGCGGTCGGACACGAATACCTGAAGACGTTTTTCACGCAATGCCACCGCTTGCTAGCCCCGCATGGCGTGCTGGGCCTACAGGTGATCCTCGCGCCCGACAGCCGCTACGAAGAAGGTCGCAAACAGGCCGACTTTATCAAGAAACATGTCTTCCCCGGCGGGCAGTTGCCGAGCCTCACTGCGATGCAGCAGGCCATGCTCTCTTCCGGCGAGCTGTTTTTGCAGCATTTGGAGACGTTTGGGCAGCACTATGCCCGCACCCTGCGCTGCTGGCGCGACCAGTTTGAGCATCGCCTGCACGATGTGAAGGAGTTGGGCTTCGACCAGCCCTTTATCCGCAAGTGGCGCTACTACCTGTGCTACTGCGAGGCCGCCTTTGCCATGCGCAGCATCAACGTCGGCCAGATGGTCTACACGCGGCCCAACAACCCCTATTACTTCACGCCTGAGGAGTTGGACGGGCTGCACGCTGTGCCGGAGCTGCCGCTGGTGACGCACCACCCCGAGGGTTGCTAGAGCAGGCCGCGCAGGTCAACAATGCGCACGCGGGCTGGGTCGACGAAGCCCCCGAAGGTTAGGATGCTGCGGGCACCCCACCCCCATTATGATGCCCTTGCGATCCCTCTCCCTCCTGGGCCTGCTGGCCGCGTTACCCCTTTCGCCCGCCCACGCCGCCGAGCCCTGCTGCGCGCCCGTCGTGCATGTCCACGGCAGCGCCCACTACGTAAAGCCCGATGGCCTGCCTGCGCAGATGCAAGGCCAGCGCTTCATCGCCTCCGTCTCCAACCTCGAGCCGGGCCCTTACCTCGTGGAGGTAGATCTGGCCGAAACCGAATTTCGCGAACCCGGCCAACGCCAGATCCAGGTCGAGATCGCCCGTCAGAAGGTGGCCGAGCATCTCGACCCGTTCGCCGAAGCCGGCTTTGGCCAGATCGTCACCGTGCAGGGCGAAGTCGATCACTTGGGTGACGCCCAACGGGGGCCGCTGGAGGTCCGCTTTACCGGCCGCAAGGGCGAGGCTGTCTTTGCCGAGATCCGCGTCTTCAACGATCAGGGCGAACTGGCCGCACGCCTTACGGCAGAAGACCTCAGCGCCATGGTCGCCACCGCCGACACCCCGCCGGAGATCAAGGGGCCCGTGCTTTTCCGCGACCCATCGCAGCCGAGGGATGCCCGCGTCGACGACCTCATCCGCCGCATGACCTTGAGCGAAAAAGCCGCCCAGCTCGTCAACGGCGCCAACGCGGTCGAACGCCTCGGCGTGCCCGAATACGATTACTGGAACGAGTGCCTGCACGGGGTGGCCCGCGCGGGCGTCGCGACTGTCTTCCCGCAGGCCATCGGCATGGCGGCGACCTGGGACCCCGCCCTGCTCCAGGAGACGGCGGACATCATCGCGACCGAAGCGCGAGCGAAGCACCACGAATCGGCCCGCAACGGCGAACGGGGCCGCTACCACGGGCTCACCTTCTGGACGCCCAACATCAATATCTTCCGCGATCCGCGCTGGGGCCGGGGCCAGGAAACCTACGGCGAAGATCCTTACCTGACGGGCGTGCTTGGCGTCTCCTTTATCCGCGGCCTGCAGGGCGACGACCCGAACTACCTCAAGGTGATGGCCTGCGCCAAACACTTTGCCGTGCACAGCGGGCCGGAGCCGGAGCGCCACTGGTTTGACGCCACCGCGCCGGAGACGGATTTTTACGATACCTACCTGCCGCATTTCGAGATGGCGGTAAAGGAGGGGAGCGTCGGCTCGGTCATGAGCGCCTACAATCGCGTGGATGGCGAATCGGCCACCTCCAGCCATTTCCTGCTCACGGAGATCCTGCGCGACCAGTGGGGCTTCGACGGCCATGTCGTCTCCGACTGCGGCGCCGTTTTCGACATCTGGGCGCGCCACAAGATCGTCGACACCCCGGCAGCCGCCGTCGCCCGCTCGATCCAGGCCGGTTGCGACCTGAATTGTGGCAGCCAGTATTTCTCCATCCCGCAGGCCGTGCAGACCGGCCTGCTGAGCGAAGCCGAGGTCGACCGCGCGCTCCACCGGGTGTTGCTCGCCCGCTTCCAGCTCGGCATGTTCGACCCGCCGGAAGACGTGCCCTACGCAAGCATCCCCTTTGACGTGGTGGACTCGCCGGAACACGCGCAACAGGCACTCGACGTGGCCCGCGAGTCCCTCGTGCTGCTGAGCAACCACAACACCTTGCCGCTCGACCTCGATCGGCTCCAAACGATCGCCGTGATCGGGGCCAACGCCGACTCCGTGCCCATGCTGCTCGGCAACTACAACGGCACGCCCTCCGCCCCCGTAACGATCCTGCAAGGGATCCGCGACGCAGTAGGCGACGACGTGGAGGTGCTGCACGCCACCGGAGCTCCCCTCGTGGCTGGAGCCGAAGACGCCGACGAGCAATTGACCGCACAGCGCGCTGAAGCGGTGCAGATGGCTTCCCGGGCCGACGTCGTGATCTACGTCGGTGGCATCAGCCCCCAACTGGAGGGCGAGGAAATGCGCGTCGATCTGCCAGGCTTCCGCGGCGGCGACCGCACCTCCATCGAGCTGCCCGAGAGCCAGACGGAGCTGCTGCACGCCCTCCATGCCACGGGCAAGCCAGTCGTATTCGTCAACTGCAGCGGCAGCGCCATCGCCCTGCCGTGGGAGGCCGAACACCTCGGTGCGATCCTGCAGGCCTGGTATCCGGGGCAGGCGGGCGGCACCGCAGTCGCCGATGTGCTCTTTGGGCGCTATAACCCCTCGGGGCGACTCCCGGTGACGTTCAACCGCTCCACCGACGACTTGCCGCCCTTCGAGGACTACGCCATGGCCGGGCGCACTTATCGTTACTTCGAGGGTGAGCCGCTCTTTGCCTTTGGCCACGGCCTCAGCTACACGACTTTTGCCTACGGCAAGCCACGGCTCATCCCTGCTTCCGCCCGGCCGGACGGCACCGTACGCCTCAAGGTCGAAGTCCGCAACGAAGGCAAACGCGATGGCGACGAAGTCGTCCAGATCTATGCGCTGGAGACGCCGTCGGCAACGGCCCCTCTCCGCCGCCTGATCGCCTTTGCCCGCGTGCCCCTCAAGGCCGGTGAAAAGCGCACGGTGGAGCTGGAGATCCCGCTGCACCACCTGCGCCTGTGGAATCCGGATACCGACGCCTACGAAGTCGCCCCCGGCAGCTACACCTTGGGCGTCGGCCGCTCCTCCGCCGACATCCGCCAGCAGGTGAAGCTGAAAGTCGCCCAAAGCCGCTAGGCGACTCTGCCTCCAAGCTCAGGCTGGCTGGCCTCGTCCACCCGTGGGATGAAGTGCCAGCGGCGGTTGGCGGCGCAAATGCCGTTGAAGATCGCATAGCGCCAGCGCAGCCGCCACGGGAGCCGCGTGCAGCCCGCCACCACGGAGTTGACCGCATCGAACAGCTTCAGGACGTTGGACGGGTGCATGAAAACGGCGGCTCCGTCGTCGTCGTAAAAGTTTTCGATCAACTGCCGCATCACCTGCACCCGGGCCTTGATCTGGTGGGTGTAGCGAGTCGTCTCAGCGGCCCGCAGCGGGCGCTTGGCTTGCAGCGCGCGGTCGACCAACTGAGCGGCAGCGTAGGCCGATTCGCTGGCCAGGTAGACCCCGGAGGAGAAAATCGGATCGATAAAACAGGCGGCATCGCCCACCAGCAGGTGGCGCGGTCCGCCAAAATCCGTGTGGCTGTAAGAGTAATCGGCCGTCACATGGAGTTCGCTCGTAGCTTCGGCCTGCGCCAGACGTTCGGCCAACTGGGGAGACTGCCGGAGGGCCTGCCAGAAGAAGTCGAGGCGGTCCTGCCCACTGGCCTTCAGGCGCTCGGGCGTGGTCACAACCCCGAGCGACACACGGTCGCCGTCGACCGGGATGAACCACGACCAGCCGTCGGGCAGGCGCGTGATGATGATGTTGCCGCCACGGGCGCCCTCGTCGCGCCGCACGTGGCGTGCGTGGAGGTAGAGCGCGAGCCGCTTGGGGTAAGGTAGCGTGTCGCGCGCCAGCTTCAGGTGATGGCCCAGCACGGCGGTGCGGCCCGAGGCATCGAGCACAAAGGCGGCGCGCAGAGTCTCGCCCGTATCGGTGTTGAGCGTCCAGCCATCGGCGCTTTGGGCGAGCGCGGCAACCTTCGCAGGCTGGCGGATCTCCACGCCCTGCTCGCGCGCATGCTCCAGCAGGAGGTGGTCGAAGCGGGAACGCTCGACCTGATAAGTGTAATCGCGCCCGGGCATCAACCCGCGAGCAAAGACGTTATGGACCGCGCACGAGCCGTTTGCACTGAGGAACTCCGCCCCCTCTTTCTTGACGAAGCCGGCGCGCTCGATCTTGTCCCACACGCCGATGGCGCGCCAGACGGCATTTCCGTTGGGCAGCAGGCTCTCGCCGATCTTGAAGCGCGGAAAGGCGCTGGCTTCGAGCAGGGTGACGCGGTGCCCGCGTTGGGCGAGGGCGGCGGCGGCTACACTGCCGGCCGGCCCCCCGCCGATGATGGCCACATCGGTAGATGCGTTCATGGTGTCTTCTCAACTGGCTTGGGCTCCACCAGAGGGGTCTCGGGCAGGATCTCGCGCCACAATTCGCGCCACACCGGCCAACGGTGGGCACCAGGGGCGCGGTAGACCCGCTCGGGCGGCAGCGATTCGGCAAAAAGGTCGATCGGGCGGCGGAAGCGGTCGTCGGCCCCCACTCCCAGCCATACGGGCGGGCGCTGGTCGGCTTCGCGACGGTAGCTGCCCAGCCAGCCCCAAAGGCGAAACTGGAACTGATCCCACGACGTCTCCTCGGGCGGAGTCCATTGCTCCGGCCCCCCGGCGGCTTCGATCTGGGCAAACAGGCGGGGGTCTTCGCCCAGGTAGGGCGCGAGCAGGATGATGCCGTCCCACGTGCGCCCGTGGTCCACCTCGTACATCAGTGCGCCAAGGCCGCCGAGCGAGATGCCCACCACATAGATGCGCTCGTAGCCCAGCTCGCGAGCGGGGGCCAGCACGTCTTCGCGCAGGCGGTCGCCAATCGTGCGGCGGTAGTAGTAATTGAGGTGGGCATCGACGGCCCAGACGTCGACCGGGGCATTGGCGGCACGCAACTCCTCCAGCAGGCCCTCATCGGCAAATTGCTCCGGGCGATCACCGCGCCCGGGCAGGAAAACGAGCAGGGTCGATTGGCGCTCGTGGGCGGCGAAGGGGTATTCGTGGTGCGGCATGGGCACCTTGGGCTCGCGCAAGAGCAGGCGGCAGCCCGTCAGCGGCACAAAGGCAAGGCTGAGCACCCAACCGACATTCCACCGGCAGTGACTGGCGAGGCGACTCAGGATGCGGCGGCTTCGCGACCGTTGACCGTGCATCCTCGACCAAGAAAAAGAAAACCTTGGCCACGGCGAGGGTGATTTCGTAAGAACGGTCGAAAATCTCGCTATCTATGACTTCAACTTCGCCTATGGCCGGTGACTACGACGTCATCATCTTCGGAGGTGCCCTCTCCGGGGCTGCCACCGGCTTCCTTTTGCGCCGCCACCACCCGGGCCTGCGGGTGCTCATCGTGGAGCGCGCGGAGGCCTTCGACCGCAAGGTAGGCGAGAGCACGGTCGAGCTGAGCAGCTATTACCTAGGCAAAGTCCTCGGCCTGACGCCTCACCTCCTGCAGCATCATCTGGTCAAGCAGGGACTGCGCTTCTGGTTCAGCAACGACCAGTGCCAGAGCTTCGACGATTGCAGCGAAATCGGGCCGGGCTACCACGTGCGCCTACCGGGCTTCCAGATCGACCGCGCCATCCTCGATACCTTCCAACTGGAGCGAGCGGTCGAGGCGGGTTGTGAGCTGTGGCGACCGGCTGAAGTCAAGGACGTGCAACTGAGCCCCGGCGGCCTGCAGCAGGTAACGGTGCAGCGCGGCAACGAGCGCCAGACGGTCAGCGCCCGCTGGGTCGTGGACGCGACCGGCTTTGCCCGTCTGCTCGCCCGCAAGAACAGCTGGGTAGAGCGCAACGAGGCCCACCCCATTTCCTCCATGTGGGCACGGTGGAAAAACGTGACCCATTGGGAAGACCTCGACCTGCTCGACGCCCACCCCTGCTACGCCAAGCGTTGCAAAGGCACGCGGCAGACCGCCACCAACCACCTCCTTGGCGACGGCTGGTGGGCCTGGTGGATCCCCCTGCAGGGCGGCGAAACCAGCATCGGCATCGTCTACGACGAGCGCCTGAGCCAGCCGCCGGAAGGTGCCAACGTGGCCGAGCGCCTGCGTCGCCACCTGGAGCAACACCCGGTGGGCCGAGAGCTCCTGAAAAACGCCGAGCCCGACCTCGACGACGTGCACTACCGCAAGCACTTGCCGTGGCTCTCCCGCGAGGTGTGCGGCGACGGCTTTTGCCTGGTGGGCGACGCGGCGGGCTTCATCGACCCCTTTTACAGCCCCGGCCTCGACTGGATCGCCTTCACCACCATGAACGCGCTCAAGCTGATCGGCCACGAGCGGCAGGGTATGGACGTCGCCGAACTGGCGGCAGAGCGTAACCGCGCGCTACGACTCTCCTACTGGCGCTGGTTCAAGGCGATCTATCAAGACCGCTACTATTACATGGGCGATTTCGAACTGCTGCGGCTGGGCTTCCGCATGGACCTTTCGACCTACTATTTCGGCGTGGCTTCGCAGCCCTTCAAGTATGGCAGCATCAAAGGCTTCGAAAACCCTCCGCTCACCGGGCCGCATACCGAGGTGCCATACGCGACCTTGCGCCGCTTCAACCGCCGAATGGTCGCGATCGGCTGCCAGCGCCGCGCCAACGGCAGCTTTGGTCAGGCCAACAAGGGGCACAACGACGCCTTCCGCAGCTATGAATTTGACCACACACTGCTGCAGCGCATCGGCTGGAACCTGCTGTGGTGGGGTGCGCTGGAGCTGAAGGAAGGCTGGCGCGCTCGCCAGGAGCCCGAACCCGCCGGTATGGTGCCGGGCCTCGCCCCCGCCTGATGGAGCCCGGCCCATTCAGAAAGCTCCCGTCCCCCGTCTGGTGGGCGGCGATCTGGCTGTTGCTGCTCGTGCTGTGCGGGGTGGTGCTGTATCTGGTGCGCGAGCCGGTGCTGGCGTTGGTCGAGACGTGGTTCCAGCGGCCCGACCCGGTCTGGTTTGTCGTGCTGGCGAGCCTCCTGCCCATCGTGGGTTTCCCGATTTCGCTCGTCTACCTGGCGGCGGGTGCGACGTTCCCGTGGTGGATGGGTTGGCTGCTCTGCAGTCTGTCGCTGGCGATCAACCTATCGCTCAGCTGGCTGCTCGGGCGGCTGGTCTTGCGGCGGCCGATCACCGCGCTGATGCAGCATACCGGCTACCGCCTGCCCGACATCTCCACCACCAACCGATTCCGCCTCGCCTTTTTGCTGCGCACGGTACCGGGTATCCCCTTCTGGGCGCAAAATTTCCTGCTCGCGCTGACGGACCTGCCGTTTTTCCACTACTGGCTGATCTCGTGGTCGACCCAGAGCGTGCTGGCTGCCGGGATGTGCTGGCTGGGCCATTTCGGGCGCGAGGCTGCCGGGCCGGTGACGATGGTGGTCGTGATCGCGCTGCTCCTGCTACTGCCGCTGGCCAAACGTTTTTTGACCAAGCCCAAGCCTGCCGGAGCTGCGTCCTGACGGTGGACAAGCTGAGCTAATGCCGTGCCCCACGGGCGGTTTTAGCCTTGCGGCAGCACCGTGGGCGGGCGTAATCAACCCTTTACTCCGTGGAAAATCCTGCTCGTCTCAACAGGATTGCCCCGCCCGTAGAAATTCATTCGCTGTAGAAGATGTCTGATCCATTGAAGCAGGAGCTGAAGGAACTCGTGGTGAACTCCCTCCACCTCGAGGATGTGCAACCCGCCGATATCCCCGACGACGAAAAGCTGTTCGGCGGCGGGCTCGATCTCGACTCCATCGACGCCCTGGAGCTGGTCGTGCAGCTCGAAAAGACCTATGGCATCAAGCTCGGCAGCAGCGAGGAATCGATGAAGGCACTCAGCTCGATCAACGTGCTCGCGGACTACATCCGCACCCATTCGCCCCAAGCCTAAGGCCGCATGGCCCTCCCACCCGTATACGTCCACCGGCACGCCGCGTTGACCGCGTTTGGCGACGCCTCGGCTACCGTGCGGCAGTTGCTCGCGGGCAAGGTGGCCCTGCAGCTGGAGCCCGTGCATGGCAGCGACGGGGGGGATCTCGTGCCTTTGGCCCTACGGGGCAAGACGCTCGACGCCACCCTGCCCCCGCGCTGGTGGAGCGATCTGCTCGTGTTTGGCCAGCCTTTTGCCGGCCAAGGCTGGGGCACGCCGCGCCGCCCCGTGATCCTGACCAGCAGCAACTACAGCGTCGACCAGCTTTACGGGCTGAGCAAGGTGCGGGAGACGGCCGAAACCGGCCAGTGGCAGGACGTATTGCCCCACCGCATTGCCCGCAGCCTGCGCAAGGCCCTCGGCTGGGGCCCCCGCGTCAGCATCCTCTCCCACGCCTGCGTGACCGCCCAGCTCGGCCTCGCCCAAGGGATGCGCTGGCTCCAGCATGGCCTCGCCGACAGCGTGCTCGTATTTTCCTTCGACTACCTGAGCGCATTTGTGGCGGGCGGCTTCCATGCGCTGAAGATCCTCAACGGCCAACTGCCGCAACCCTACGTAGAGCGCGAAGAGGGCTCCATCGGCCTAGGCGACGGCGTGGCGGCGATCGAGCTGCGGCGCGAGGAAAGCCGCTGGAAGCTGAGCGGTGCCAGCCTACACAACGAGATGCATCACTTTACCGCCAACCGCGAAGACGGCGACGGCTTTCGCCAGGTATTGGAGCCCCTGCTGCCGCAGATCGACCCGGCACGCGTCTGGGTAAAGGGCCACGGCACGGGAACCCGCCACGCCGCGCAGCTCGAAGTATCCGCCTTGGCGACCGCGCTGCCGCAAGCCCCGCTGGTGGGCTGGAAGGGCAGCCTTGGGCACACCTTGGGGAGCTGCGGCGCGGTCGAGCTGGCAGTGGCCTTGGCCGCCATCGAGGCCGGGCAGATCCCCGGCACGGTGGGCAGCCACGGGCAAACGATGGGCCCACGGGTTCAGCTTGAGCCTTTTGCAGCCGATAGATACCGTCAGGCCTTGTTGCTCAGCAACGCGTTCGGCGGCGCACACGCCGCCCATCTGCTCGAATATGCAGTATAGCCGCTACATCACGCAGGTTGCGACCCGCGCCCTCGACCCGGCCCAGGAAGACGCCGGGCTGGCTGCGTTGCGCCTGGAGGTGGGCAAGCGGGAGGCGCGCCGCATGAGCGGGCTGGGTATGTTGCTGCACCGCGTGATGGAGGGAATCGACATCGGCCAGCACCCCCGCGTGATCTACACGACGACTTACACCGAGAGCCGCTTCATCGAGCGCTTTCTGGAGAGTTTTCCTCAGCCCAGCCCGATGATGTTCCAGTCGTCGATCCACCCGGGCGGCGTCGAGCAGGTGCTGATCCAGCGGCAGCAGGCCGTGCGCGACTTTATCCCCCTTGCCGGGCAGGAGGGCTTGATCGCCTCCGCGCTCGACCACGCGCTTTTGCCCGACGGCGTGCCCGTGCTCTGGCTGGGAGGCGAGGAACGTGCGACCTGGCTGACCGAGCTGGAGCTGGCAAGCGACCACTCTTTTGCCTACGCCCTTGCCTTGAGCGACAAGCCGGAGGGCGCGCTGGGCGAGATCCGCTGGGAGCGCGAATCGGAAACGACCGACACGCAACTGCTGCTTCACCCGGCCTGGTTCCAAGCGCTCGCCGCGCGGGAATCGGGCGTCTGGAACCTGCCCGAAGGAGGCACCCTGCATCTGCAATGGCACACGCGGTAGCCCACACCCGGCGCAACCCCGGGCCGTCCTGGGGCTACGCCTTCCTCACCCAAGCCGAGCGCCTGCTGCCGCGCCCGGCCCTGGAAGCCTGCCTCGATCTGGGGGCGCAGACGGCGGTGCGCTTCATGGCCGCCCAACGCAACGCCTCCGCCGAATACCTCGCCGCATTATGGGGCCGCCCTGCCACGCGCGACGAGATCGACGCCCACTTCCGCGCCTTTGTCGACAGCCTGATGGCCAAGCTGCGCCTCGGCCGGGGCCTGCGTCCGCACTTCGCGGTGGCCGATGTGCCCGAAAAGGAAGGTTTCCTGCGCCTGTGCCGGACCGACCGCCCTGCCCTCTTCGGCACGATGCACGTGGGCCATTGCGACCTCATGGGCGCGTCATTGAGCGAATTCGGCCGCCAGATCCATATGCTGCGCCTGCGGGTGGGCAACTCGCTGGATACGGACTTGATCGAGCGCCACTTCGGCCAGGACGTCCGCTTTATCTGGGTCAACGAGCCGAGCCAATATTTGTGGGAGCTGAAGCAGACGATGGAGGCCGGGCACACCGTGGCCCTGCAGGCAGATCGCCTCGAATTCGGCTCCAAGCGTGCCGCGTTCGACTTCCTCGGCGCGCGCCGGTGGTTCCCGTTTACGCTCTACTACCTCGCTCACCTCTACCAGCGCCCGGTAGCCTTCGCCTTCGCCGTGCCCCTCGGGCCCGACCGCGTGCAGGTGGTGCCGTCTGCCGTGCTGGAACCGCAGGCGAGCCGCGCCGCAGCCCTGGAAGCCGGTCGCGAGCATTTTCAAAGCGTGTTGCGCCTGCTGGAGTCTATCCTGCGTGGTCACCCCTACATCTGGTTCAACTTCCTGCCGCTCAACGAGCAGGCCGTGGCCACCGCGCCACTCCCCGCCATCGCCACATGAGTGCCGCCGCTCAACCCAGAGCGCCGAAGCTGCTGCAAGCGTGGTGGGCAGCGTGCTACTACCTTTTTCTCGTGCTGTTCGGGCTCACCTCCAGCCTGTTCAACCTCTGGTGCGGGCTGTTGAGGCAGCTGCCGTGGCGCCCCCGCCCGACCACCGTGCGCACCTGGATCCACCTCTTGATGCGCAGCTATGTGGGCCTGCTGGAGCTGACCGGCATCGCGCAGGTGACGTATCAGGGCTTTGAGCGCCTTTCACCGGAGCGGGGGCTGATCCTCGCCGCCAACCACCCGAGCATCCTCGACGCCACGCTCTTCCTCGCCCGCTACCCACACATCGTCTGCCTCTACAAGGCGGCACTCAACCAGAGCCTGCTCCGGCCCGCCGCCGCCGAGCTGGCCGGATACCTGAGCAACGAGGGGGGAGTCGATGCCATCCGCCATGCCGCCGCCCAGCTGCAGGAGGGCGCGTGGCTGCTCGTCTTCCCCGAAGGCACCCGCACCGAGAATGCACCGCTGAACCCGTTGCAGCCCGGCTTTGCCTTTATCGCCCAACGCGCGGCCACTCCCGTGCAGACGGTCCTCGTGCACAGCGACTCCAACGTGCTGAGCAAGCGCTGTCGCTTCCCCCAACTGCCGGAGCTGCCCGCCCGGATCGAGCTGCAGGTGGGCGAGTGTTTCTACCCGCAGGAGGGCGAAACGATCCGCAATTTCACGCGCCGCATTGAGGTATATCTGCGCGCCCAACTGCAGAAAGACCTTGCGAGCCCTGAGCTTACCGCCCGTAATCCCGCCGGTGAAGCCTTCGCGCACGCATCTGGTCCTCATCCCCAGCTATAACACCGGGCGGCGCTTGCCCCAGACGGTGGAGGCGGCGCTGCAGCATTGGAACCCCGTGTGGGTCGTGATCGACGGCAGCACCGACGGCAGCCCGGAGCTGCTCCAGCCGTTGCAGGAGCGATACGGCGAGCGCCTGCACGTGATCGTGCGCCCCATCAACGGTGGCAAGGGCGCAGCCGTGCGTGAAGGGACGCGGCGGGCCGTGGAGGCCGGCTTTACTCACGTGCTGACGATGGATGCCGACGGCCAGCACCCTGCCATTCTGATCCCCGAAATGATGCAGCTTTCGCAGGCCCACCCTGCCGACTTGATCATGGGCAAGCCTGTCTTTGGCAAGGATGTGCCGCTGGCCCGCCTGCTGGGCCGCCAGTTGACGATCTTCTGGACGAGCCTGGAAACGCTTTTCGCCGGGCTGGGCGACACCCTCTTCGGCATGCGCGTCTACCCCGCCAAGCCTTTGCTCAAGGGCTTCGAGCAGGCCACGGGCGGAAAAGGCTACGATTTCGACCCGGAGCTGGCCGTACGCCTTGCGTGGATGGGCTGCCGCCCCCGCCAACAACGGGTGCCCGTCCGCTACTTCACGGAAGAAGAAGGCGGCGTCTCGCATTTTCACTACCTGCGTGATAATGTGCGGCTGACGATTTTACACTTCCGGCTGATCCCGGAATGGCTACTTTTTCGACTGTGGTTCTATCTTCCTCATCGGCTGCGCTGGCGCGGTTCGGCCGCACCTTCGCGTTGACTTGCGCGGTATGCCTCGGCGGCGCCTTGCCGCTGCCGGCGGCTTCGCTCGACCTCGCCGACTTGCCGGGAGACTGGCAGCGGCTACTGACCGGCCTGCGCGAGCAGAGCGGCGAATGCGCAGCTTTCGAGGAGGCGCGCTACCGCCCCTTCAAGCGGCTGCCGTCGAACTTCGCCGGCGAGGCACACTTTGCCCCCGAGCTGGGGCTGACGCTGCACTATACCCAGCCGGTCGACGTCACCTACCGCTTGCACGCCGAAGGGCTCACCCGGATCAATGCCGATGGCGACCGACGGGAGTTCCAGCAGGCGGAGGTGCAGGCCCTCGCCGCCGTAATGCGGCAGGCGCTCGCCTTCGACTGGGCCGCCTTGGCCGAGCAATACACCGCCGACGGCCAACTGGGCGACGGCGACTGGCAACTGGCCCTCTCCCCGCGCTCCGAGGCCGAGAGCGAGGCCCTTGGCTATCGCACGGTGAAGCTTGCCGGCAATGCGCGGGAATTGACGCGGCTGGAGCTGGAGCGCTCCAACCGGGAACGTGTCGTGATCACCTTTACGCCCTGTGAGTAAGCCGCCCGCCCGTCTCCCCGCCCTGTTCGCCCTCCTTGCCTGGTGCGCGCTGGTGGGGGTGTTTCTCGGCACGCGCGACTGGCAGGAAACCATTTCGACCCGCCTGCTCGACCTCTTGCCCGGCGATGAGGGGGGGCCAGACCCGGCGCTGAACGTGGCCCGCGACTGGGCGACCGACCAGCAGGCGCGCACGACCCTCGTCTTGCTGGAGCGTATCGACCAGGCCCCGGTGCGCACCGAGGTGGCGCAGGCTTTCGTGGACCGGCTCCGCGCTTCGGAGCTTTTCGATGCGGCCTACCTCTTGAGCGACGGAAATTTCGTGCGGCCCTTTGCGGCGGAGATGTTTGCCCAGCGCCTGCCCTTTTTGTGGCCGCAATGGCAGGCCGATCATGGCGACGACCCGCGCTCTGCCGCCGAGGCTGCCGTGCGCGAGCTGGACGCGATGCTGGCCTCCCCCGATTCCTTTGCGCTGGAGCGCATCGTGCCCCAAGACCCGCTGCTGCTGATGTATCAGTGGCAGGAGGGTCTACAGACGGCCATGCCCGCCCCTCGCCAAGGCACCACGCTGATCTGGCTCGAAAACGCGGGCGACAACCCCTTGGGCGTCGCCGCCGAACAGGCCCGACAGGCCGCGCTGGAGGAGGCCGCCGCCACGTTGCCCGGAGTCGCCGCCGACTGGCGAGTCCTCGACACGGGCTTCCCCAAGTTTTCCGCCGAGAACGAGCGCCGCATCCGCCGCGAGATCAACTGGCTCAACCTCGCGAGCCTCGGAGGCGTAGTGCTGATCGCCTGGGTTTTTACCCGCCGGCTGCAACTGGTGCTGGAGGTGAGCCTGCTGCTCGGCCTCACGCTGGCCAGCGCCCTCGCCTTCACCATCCTCCTGATGGGCCAGGTCCACGCGCTGACGCTCGTCACCGGCTCGATCCTGGCGGGGTTGGCGATCGACTACACCCTGCATGTGCGGCTCTACCATTATGGGCCCGAGCAAGAGCGTGAGCTGCTTTGGCGTCCACTGCTGATGGGCGCGGCCAGCACTTTGGCTGCGTTCGCCCTGCTCCTCTGGTCGGAGCTGCCGATGCTGCGCCAGCTTGGTTGGTTCATGCTCGGGGGGCTCATCTCGGCGGTGGCCCTGGTGGCGCTGTATCGCCTGGTGGCGCGCCCGATCCGGCAGACTCGCCTGCCTACCCTGCATATTATGGGCGGGGCCTGGCGCTGGGCCGTGCTGGTGCTGCTCGTGCTGCTGCTGGTCCCTGCGATGCGCAACCTGCATTGGGCCCACGACTTGCGAGACCTCCAGTATCCGCTGCCCCAACTGGAGGCGGAACAAACCGAGATCCTCGAAGCCGCCGGGCCGGGCATGGGCTCGCAGCAACTCCTGATCGGCAGCTCCCCGAATGCGCTGATCGAGGCCGTACACGCGATGGCCGCCGAAGGCGCCGAGCCCGCCACGACCGACCACTGGTTCCTCAGCCTGCCCACCGCACAGGACGCACGCGAGGCGCAAGCCTTGGCCGCCGGCGGCTGGGGCGCGACTTTTGCCGAGACGCTGCGGCAAGAGCTGGAAGAGGCGGGCTACGAGGTGGAGGCCTTCGAGCCGTTTTTCTCGGCTTGGGAAGCATACCGGCTGGATGAGCTGCCCCTGGAGGCTTACAACCGCCGCCTGATCGCGCTGGAAGAGCAGATGCAGGGCCCGCTTTCACTTTTGACGCATTTCCAGAGCCGCGATGGCCGCGTGTGGCTGACGCTCAACGGCACCTGGCCCGAAAATGCTCCAGAGGGCACCGAACTGCTGCCGGTGAGCCAGATCGAGCACCTCAACGGGCTGCTGGCGCACTACACCACGCACCTGGGCCGCTACGGCTACATCATGCTAGGCATGATCGCAGTGGTGCTGCTGGCCTTGCAGGGGCCCCGGCGCACGGGCCATCTGCTCCTGCGGCTGTCGCTGGCGATCGGGCTCGGCCTGGGCATGCTGGCCTGGGGAGGCGGCTCGCTCAACCTCTTCCACCTGCTCGCGGTGTTCCTCGGGGTGGGCATCCTGCTCGACTACGGGCTCTTCAGCATTGCGGCTCAACGGCGTCAACAGCCGCTGCCGCCCTCGATCCTGATGTCCGCGGCGACGACGGGGTATTCGTTTGCGGTGCTCAGCTTCAGCCGTATCCCAGCGGCACAGGCTTTGGGCAGCGTGGTTGCATTTTTGGTTTTTGCCGGCCTGCTGGTTGTGCTTCTATTGCATCCTCAGCCTCAAACGCTGCCGACGACCGATGAAGGACATTGACGCGCCCACTACGCTCCACGACGCCTGGAATATCCGCCTGGCCCACGAGGCAGACAAGGTGGCGGTGATCGAAGCCGCCACCGGCCGGACCGTGACGATGCGCGAGCTGGAGAGCCTTAGCTCGAAATGGCTCCGCCAGCTGCCGCCCAGCCGCACCCTGCTCTACCGCCGGGTTTTGCTGGCCTTGCCCAGCAGCGTCGACTGGCTGAGCGCTTTCCTCGCCCTGCAGGCCCTGGGCGCCTGTGCCGTGCTGGTGGATGCCGAAACGCCTCCCGCACGCATCACCCAACTGGCCGACGACTTGAAGGTGGCCGCCGTCATCACCAAGGAGGGCGTAGAGGCACGGGACGATAGCCCCCGCCTGCGCCAGCCTTACGCGCTGATGAAGCTGACCAGCGGCAGCACCGGCCAGCCCAAGCCGCTCGCCTTTTCCTCCGCCCAAATGGTGGCTGATTACCGCCACATCAAGGCTGCGATGGGCCTCACACCGCAGGACCGCCACTACGCGGCCTTGCCGCTGGGCCACTCCTACGCGCTGGGTAATCTCGTGCTGCCCCTGCTCGTCGATGGGGCGACGTTGGTGCTCGCCAGCCAGATCTTCCCGCAGGCAATGCGCGAAGACTTCCGCCGCTTCGAGCCCACGGTGTTCCCGGCCGTGCCCACCATGTTGCGCGCGCTGGGCCAGA
The DNA here is from genome assembly GCA_030673845.1 of Verrucomicrobiota bacterium JB022. Lineage (NCBI taxonomy): Bacteria > Pseudomonadati > Verrucomicrobiota > Verrucomicrobiota bacterium JB022. The sequence continues at coordinate 463,847 of JAUTCQ010000017.1, read as the reverse complement.
CGGAGGGCGAACGAGCCGATTTTGCCAGCCTGCGCCTGATCATCACTGCCGGTGCGCCCCTTGCCCCTGCCGATGCCGACGCCTTTCACGCCGTCAGCGGGCTCTGGCCCCACACCTTTTACGGCTCCAGCGAGACGGGCGGCATCACCTACGATGCGGAGGGCGAAGGTACCCGCACCGGCACGCACCTGGGTCAGCCGCTGCCGGGCGTAAAAGTCGGGCTCAACCGGCAAGGGCGCGTGCGCGTAACCAGCCCCGCCGTGGGCTGCTTCACCGGCTCCCGGCAGGTCGACGACACCACCCGCGCCTATACCTTGCCCGACCTCGGCCAATGGGATGACGAGGGCCATTTGCGGCTGCTGGGCCGTGAGGCCGACTGGGTCAAGATCGGTGGACGTCGCGTGAGCACCGTTGCCGTGGCCCGCATCGTGCGCGACCACCCGGGGGTGACGGAAGCCGTCTGCCTCGTGCGCGAAGGGCGCCGCGCCGAGCTGGAGTTGATCCTCGTCTACGAAGGAGGCGCAAGCCCGGAAGACTTGCGCCCCTGGTTGGAAGCTCACTTGCCCCGTTGGCAACGCCCCCGCCGGCTCCACCAGCTCGCCCAGTTCCCCGTCAACGCGCGAGGCAAGGTCGACCGGCAGGCACTGGAGGAGCTGCTGGAGGCGTAGAGGTGCTGTAAAGGCCTGCTCCTTCGCGCTATGATGAGGGGCTACTGCCAACAGATCAGCACTACCCTATCGACTTTTTTTCGGCGGCGACGATCGCATTTCGCCAGCTCGCTGGGGCTTGCTTGATGAAGCAGCCTTCGTAGTGATGGTCAGATCGCCTCCCTTGAGCAGGTCTTCGCGGACCAATGCACACATATAGGCCGAAAAAGACATATCCAGGTCAGCGGCTCTTTTGTAGGCCGCTGCGGCTAGCTCAGGGTCCATAGACACTGCCTTGGGCAGGTTTTTGCGTGGCATCTCTCGCACGCTCAAAAAATACCGGGCGGTTAACAACGGTTAAAAACCAGATTATCATATATTTATAACTGTTATAAATGTAAACTTGACATAATTACACGCAGTTTATAACCGATATAAACACAAGGTGATGATTTGGCTAACAAGCCAATTACATAACATGAAACACGTAATTCAAATGAGCAAACGCGCCACCAGGCGAACGCTTCACCAGCAAAAATGGCCCCTGAAGGGAAAAGGTCCGCGATGACGCTCTTGTTGGCGCTGACACATCAACTGGAGCGCTTTGGCCTTGTCTGGTTCTACGACGGCACAGGGGTGCAGTTTGTAGCGACATGGGCCCATCTGGAGGTGCTTTCGAGAGACACCGAAATCATCTATGCAGGCTCAGGTTGGCAGCTCTCCCTGAGTCCCCCTACCCTTCAACAACTGGCTTTCACGCCGTGCTGGCGCGCTTGTTCAGCGGAATATACGCGAGAGCAATTGCACGTGTATGTAGGCGACCTTCCGCCCGTACCGCCTGCCGATTTCTTCCGCTGAACGCATTAACGATCCATCCTTAGCCTGCCATGTTCGGCCGACCCCGCCAGCCTTTGGTCTGCATCCTGCGTGACTCCCTAAGCTACGCCATCCTCTTCATGGCGACACTTAATCTGTCCGCTTATGCGATCATGGGAACACGATCCACCACCACCGAAGACCTGCAAGGACACTCAGTCTCAGGAAAACTGATGTGGTATACGAATTTCGACGTTACGTTTCAGCCTGTCAGCGACCCTCACAAAGTAAAAGTATCGATTACAGTGAAGCAGGGCGAACAGATCACGACGTTTCCCGCACCTCATACGGAGCACGGCCCCCTGATCGAGGGGCCGATGAGCCTGACTTTTCAACTGCGCGACCACCATGACCATATTCTCCTGACAGGGGTGGACAATAACACCGTAGAGGTAGCCAGACCCTCGACCCAGGTTACATGGACGCTCCTCGTATCCGCAGACAATGTGCAGGAGGAATTTATCTTCAGCGTCGGCCCAACCCTTCCACATTCCCCGGATCAGCCCAGTGCCCAATAGGCCACCTCTTTGCCGGCGATCGTCAAATTATTGAAATGTAGCCGCCATTCCCCACCACCTAAACCCCCGCCAGCACGCCTTCGATCTCGATCAGGAGTTCGGCGCGGCAGACTTCGGCCTGAGTGACGCTGCGCACGGGCCAGATTTGCGGCCAGCGGCGGCCCCAGGCGGCGGTGCCTTCGGGCGAGCGCAGATAGCAGCGGAACGCACGCAGGCCGTCGGGGTCGACGATTTCGCGCCCAAAGCCGGCCGTATGGGCGACCAGCTCCAGATTTTGCGCCGTGATCCAGGCCTGACGCTCGAGATCGTCGAGGAAAAGGGATTCGCTGCCCCGGATGCTGGCCGTGCCGGAGATAAAGAGGCGGCGACCAAAGGGCGTTTGGACCGAAGTGGCGCGAGAAAAACTGGGCGCGCGGGGGCCGTATTGCTCGGGGTAGTGGAAGGCGGGCGTCTGCTCCGGGTTCTCCCAGTAGCGGCAAGGCCATTGCCCCGCGAGGAAGACGACGACCAGTTGATCGCCCGGCACGCCGACGGCGGACGCGGCGGGCATGCGCGCTTCGGCTTCTTCCGCAAAGGCCGCCAGAAACGCCTCCGAGCGCCCCCGGGAAAAGAGCCGGTAGCACTCGATACTCCCGGCAGGGACTTCGTTGATGCGCGGCACCCAGTTCCAGCAACGATAAAGGCTCTGCCCTTGCAGCAGGCCAAAGATGGCCGCGTAGGCTTGCTGCGTGCGCGCCTCCAGATCGGCAGCGGTCACCGGCAGCGTGGCCGCCCCCAGCGTCCAGCCCTCGCCTTGCAACAGGGTATAGCCGGCCACGCGGTGCAGTTGCCGCTCGGGCGGCAAGCCCCAGGCTTCGACCGCCTCCCCTGCGAGGTGCGTCGAAGGCAGGTCGATCATCAGGCTCTGGCCTTGGGCGTGGACGGCAGCGCGCTCCTGCCCCCAACGGAAGGTCAACCCGGCGGTTTCGGGCGTGGTGCCCGGGAAAAAGCAGACAGACCCCGTGGAGCCGGGGTCTGCCGAAAATCCGAAATTGGAGGCGGGCGGCGCCATTAATCCAGATACACGGCGCTCTGGAGGCGGACGCTAAAGTCCTTCTCGAGGTTTTCGATCCAGCCGGTGGGCTGTTGACGGCCCAGCTTTTCGCCCGACTTGTTCACGCGGTAAGAATCGGACAGGATCTCGATCGCGCTGCCATTCCAGGAGATCGTGAGCGTAGAATCGTAGCGCCGGTGGTTGAGGTGGGCCTTCACCGAGTTGTTGGACTGCTCCAAAATGGCCCATCCGCGCTTCACCAGCGACTCGATCACCACCTTCTTGACCTCATCCGACTGGACGCCGCTCGGGATGGAGACCGTGGAGACAAGCGTTGGCTCGGCGCTAAAACTATCGGCGACCGTTGCAGGGGACGCACTGGCAGATTCGGACGACGATGCCGTGCTGCAGCCGGCGAGAGAAAGCGCAGCGATCAACAGGACGAGAGGAAGAGACGTGACGCGAAGGTTCATCGCCTTTCTGAGCTAAGCGGTAAGCAGGATTAGGCAAGTGGAAAACCCGAAGTGGAAAGAAGGCTGGCCCCGGCGGCAGGAACCGCTATGGTGTCTCGAGTTCCCGGAAAACCGTTGACACAGAATAACGAGGGGACAACTAAGACAGACTTGCGCCATGAGTTCTTCGCCCGCCGATAAAGCTGCCGACCGCCTGCGCGGACATCCCCCCGAGACGTTGGCGGCTTACCGCGCCTACCAGGCCTCGCACGACCCCAGCCACCTCGACGAGCTGGTGCTGCGCCTGCTCGTGTTTCTGCTGCCAGAGCAGCCCGCCCAAGGCCCGATGGAGCTGCCCGACTCCACCCGGCTGCGCGAAGATCTGGGCGTGGACTCGATCACCATTGCCGAGCTCGTCTTCATGCTGGAAGACCTTTTCGACCTCACCATCCAGAACGAAGAACTCGTGGGCCTTGAGACGGTAGCCGACCTCCGGCGCTTTATCCGGCAGAAAATCAAAGCAGCCTCCTCGCAGTGACATCCTTTCAGTGGCCGCACCGTCCCGTCATCACGGGGCTCGGGTTCATCAGTAGTATTGGCAACGACGCACCCACGGTGCTGGAGGCCTTGCGCACGCAACGTAGCGGGGTCGAGCGCTTCCAGTTCCTGCCCGAAGACACCGCACCGGTCAAGGTCGTGGGCACGGTCAAGGAGTTCGACCTCTACAGCGATACCTGGACGCTCTGGAAGGTGCCGGAGCGTTTTGCCGTGCGGCGCGAGTTCCTGCGCAGCCTGCCGCCCCACGGGGTCTATGCCGTCTGCGCGCTCAACGAAGCCCTCGCGGATGCCGGCCTGCAGCCGGAAGACCTGGCGGATGACCAGACGGCGCTCTTTGCCGCCTCCGCCGGCTCTCCCTTCCTGATGCATCAGAACCTGAACCTGATGTACCAGACCAAAGGCCGCCGAGGCAACCCGCTCGGCGTCGTCAGCTCCGTTTCCGGCACGCTCAATTTCAACCTCGGGGCCTACTTCGGGTTCCGGGGGTCCAACCTCGGCTTCGTCTCTGCCTGCACCTCGTCGACCCACGCCATCGGTTATGCGATCGACGCCATCCGCATGGGGCGCTCCAAACGCGTCGTGGTAGTCGGCGCGGAAGACTGCACGGCGGACTCGATCCTACCCTTTGCCGCCATGCGCGCACTCTCGCAAAAGCTCGATTCGACGGCCTCCCGCCCATGGGACAAGTCGCGCGACGGCTTTGTCGGCACCGGCGGCGCAGCGGTTGTAATCATCGAAGCGGCAGACGAGGCCCAAGCCCGTGGGGCCAAACCTTATGCCGAGCTGCTGGGCTGGGGCCAAACGGCGGACGGCTACAGCCTGGCTGCCCCGGCCCCGGACGGGCTGCACCTCGCCCGCGCCATGCAACTGGCCCTCGACGACGCGAAGACGAGCTTGGCCGACGTCTCCTGGATCCATGCCCACGCCACCTCCACCCCCACGGGCGACATCGCCGAGGCTAAGGCCATCGAGCGCCTGCTGGCGGATGGCCCACCCTGCCCGCCTGTCGTCAGCACCAAGGGCCTGACGGGGCACGGGCTCTCCATGGCGGGCGCGTTTGAGGTGGGGATGTGCGCGTTGACGATGCGGCACCGCCTGCGCCCGGGCAACGCCCACCTCAACGAGGTCGACCCCGATTGCGCAGCGCTGAACCTGCCCCGCGAACCGGAAGAGGCCGAAAGCCGCGTGATCCTGAAAAACAACTGCGGCTTTGGCGGCAGCAACGTCAGCATCGTGCTCGGCGCTCCCGTTCTATAGTGTGAACGGGTGGTAAATTGCGAACTGCGCTGCTTTGCGGCATCTCGGTAGGATGCGTCTCCTTCGTGCCCTACCCCTTCTGACTTTTGCCTTCGCAGTAGCGTTACCGCTCCATGCCCAACCCTCGATGGGCCATTACGGCCCCACCGCCCAAAACTACGAACTGCCTCAGGTCAAAGGCACCATCTACTACGTCGCGCCCGACGGGCAGGCGAAAGCCGATGGCCGCTCGCTGGAAAAGCCGTCCACGCTGGAGGCCGTCATCGCACGAGTGAAAACAGGTGACGCTATCGTCTTGCGCGGCGGCACTTACCGCACCGGTGGGCTCGTGCTCAACCAGGGCATCACGCTCCAGCCTTACCAAAACGAACGCCCGATTCTGAAGGGCACACAGATCGCCACCGAATGGACGAAGCAGGACAACGGCCTCTGGCGCACCTCGTGGGATCGCCTCTTCCCCGAAAAGGCCCCCGACTGGTGGCGTCGACACCGCCACGGGCAAACCATCCCGCCCTACCTCTTCAATTACGACATGGTCTTCGTCGACGGCCAGCCGCTGAAGGTCGTGGGCTGGGAAGGCGAAGTCGAAACGGGCACCTACAGCATCGACTACGAGACCGGCCACGTCTACATCGGCGTCGACCCGGCCCAGCACACCATCGAGATCACCGCCCACGACAGCGCGCTCGTCCGCACCATGGGCGAGGCCCACGGCAAGCGGTCGGACAAGATCGGGCCAAAGATCCACGGCCTCACCTTCACCCAATACGCCTACCGCGCGTTGGAGATCGAGGGCAGCGAAGGCGAGGGCGTGACGCCGGAGGCCGAGATGGGCAAGGACGTCGTCGGCACCGTCCTCGAAAACGTCACCATCAGCCACTGCTCGCGCGTGGCGGGGTATTTTCGCGGCGACGACCTCGTGATCCGCAACTGCCTGATCACCGACACGGGCTTCGAGGGCCTCTACATCATCAGCTCGGCCGATGCGCTGCTGGAGGGCAACATCGTCACCAGGACCAACGTCGAGGAGTTCCTGGGCGTATTCCCGACTGCGATCAAGATCTTCAACCAGACGCACCGCGTGATCGTCCGCGACAATCTCATCATCGACAACCCGCACAGCAGCGGCGTGTGGTACGACGTGGGCAACCGCGAAGGCCAGTTTTACAACAATTGGGTCGAGGGCACCGACAACGGCTTTTTCTTCGAGATTTCGCAGGGCGCGATCTGTGCGGGCAACGTCTTTATCGACTGCGGCACCGGCATCTACGTGCTCAACAGCGCCGATGTGGAGATCTACCAGAACACGCTGCTCGACAGCTCGATCAAGATCGAACGCACCTCCCGCAGCGCCCTCAACGACCACTTTGGCTGGCACCCCGCCACCGGGCCCGACGTGCCGGAGCGCGACGGCCACATTGTGAAAAACAATCTGATGGTGGGCACCGCAGCATTCGGTAACCCGCTCGTGCAGGTGCTGCAGGAAGCTTCGCTGTGTGGTCAACTGACGGCCCCGCAGCTCCAGACGCTTGCCCACAACGCCTATGTGCAACAGGGCCACACGCAGCCGCTCGTGCGCCTGAGCCCGGCGGAGGGCGATGAATGCACGCTCGACCTGCCGACACTCGACCGCCTGCAGGCCCGCAGCCTCGGCCAGGGCAGCGCCGCATATGTCGACTACTTCGGCCCGCTCTTCCAAAGTGCCCGCCTTCACCGCCTCGCTCCGCTGGCGGAGTTCCCGGGCCTCAACGTGGCCGACCCGCTGCCCGAGCAGGTCGCGGCATGGCTCCCATGGACGCAGGACCATGCCGGCGTGCCGGGTGCGTTCGCCCCGGTGGAGTGAGAGATAGCGCGTTCAGGCTTTTCAACAAACCGGCAAAAGATCATACTGCCCGAATGATCGACCGAAGGGTGCTGCCGGATCCATATCTTCAGAAGACTCTCGATGGGCATGTCTTCAAGCGCTTGCGAAACGAATCGGTTGAGCAAGTGCGTGAGGAATTGGCTGCAGGGGCCTACGACGGAATCGCGTTCAGCCCATATGGGCCAGATTTCCAAACTGTGAACGAAGGTTGGAAAGGAGACATTAACGCTTTCCTTTCCGCTGGCCTTAAGGCGAAGATCGTTCGGATCGCATATGCGGACCGCATGGGCTTTCGCCTGGAAAGCCTGGCCCATGTCGAAGGCATTGAGCAGCTGATGCTGGGCGATTTTTCAGGCAGGTGTACCCTTTCGCTCCCTTTGATAAAGGATATGAGTGTTGGCCTCAGCGACGGCCTTGATTTGGGAGAGCTGCCAAACCTCAAAAACGCCCAGCTTTATCAGCCACGCGCAAAGCACCTCAAGCAGCTGGCGTTGTCTGCTCCCGGCCTGCAGCAACTGGCCATTTTTGACAGCCCCGTAGCAGATATTGCTGAAATTGCGAACCTCACCCGCCTCTCCTCCATCGAACTTGGCTCTCTCAAGAAGCTCAAGCGCATCGCTGCATTGGCCCAGATTGCCGCGCTGAAAGAAATCGTAATCGACACAGCCCGATCTATCAGTGACCTGAACCAGACGTTACACGCCTGCCGAGGGCTGGAAAAGGTCACGCTCGTCAAGACACCGCCCTTGCGCAGTTGGGAGTGGATCGAGACTCAGAACCTGAAATCGTTGATCTGCCTGGAGATGAGCTTCCCGCATTCCAGACACCCTCGGATGGCAGACATTTCCCATGTCGATCTCACCAGAAGCGTCATCAAAGAGATGGTGCGCACATTAGTGGAATAGACGGCTGCCATTTTCTCCGCCGCTGGCCCAATTTGCGCAAAGTCGGCCAGTTGCAGGGCGGGGTGCAAAAGCTGCTGGGGTGGGTTCTGCTCACTCAACAGTAGATGTCCCCCTCCATGAATCGTCGTAACTGGATCAAAATGGCCACCGTCGCGGGGGCCGCCGCGTATGTTTCTCGTCCGCTGCTCGCGCAGGGGACGCCGTCGAAGCCGGACTATCCCCAGAGCTCGCACGGCTTTATCAATCTGGGCTGGAACGAAAACCAGTTTGGCCCGTCGCCCAAGGCCAAGCAGGCCATGATGGACGCCCAGCCCTACGCGGCCGAATACCCCGTGGAGGGGCAGAAGCGCCTGCAGGAAGTGATTGCCCGCCGCGAGCGTGTCGCGCCCGAGCAGGTGATCCTTGGCGCCGGCTCGGCCGATTTGCTCTGCGGCCTCGCCAACAGCCTATGGCAGGAAAAAGGGGACAATATCGTCAGCTCGGAGCCTACCTTTGCCATCCTGACCGGGATGACACGCAAGTTCGGTCTGGAACACATCCAGGTGCCGTGGACAAAGGACTATGGCGTCGACCTCGCAGGTCTCGAAGCCGCCATCACGCCCCAGACGAAGGTCGTCTACATCTGCAATCCCGAGAACCCGACCGCCGTGGCCCTCGATCCGGCCAGGCTGCGCGATTTCTGTAAGCGGGTCTCCAAACGCTGTATGGTGCTGATCGACGAGGCGTATCTCGACTTTGCAGGCAACGCGGACGAGCTGGGCATGACTTCGTGCGTGCGCGACGGGCTCGACGTGGTCGTGCTGCGGACCTTTTCCAAGGCTTACGGGCTGGCGGGGATGCGCGTCGGCTACGCCGTGGGCCCGGCAGAGCGACTGAAGACGATCAGCGACTTTTACATGACCGGGATCGGCCTCGGCTGCAGTTATCTCTCGATCGAAGCCGCCCTGGCCGCGTATCAGGACCGCAAATACATCGACTTTATCCGCGAGCAAAACACCAGCGCCCGCGCCGCCCTCTGCGCCTATCTGGACCAGAAAGGCCTGCGCTACGCCTCATCGTCCGCCAGCTTTGTCTTCATCCCGGTCGACCGCGACGCCAAGCAGCTCTCGGACGCGATCCTCGGCGCCTTCAACGTCCAGATCAGCCCCCGCTTCTACTACGATCAGCACTTCATCCGCATCAGCATGGGCCGGCCCGACCAAATGGAACAGCTCATCAAGGCGCTGGATTACGTGTTGTAGGGGCGGTGGGGAGTTGCGCCCTGCTTCAATAGCACTCGAAGATCATCCAGCAGCGCTCGAAGCGGCGGCGGGCGAGATCGTCCTTGCGGATCCAGAAGAAGAGCTTGCCCACGTCGCCCCACATCATCTGGGTGGCGTCGTCGGAGTCGATCTGCGCGAGCAGGATCCACTTGTCGAGCTCTTCCGCGAGCTGCGGCTGAAGCTCGGCCCCTCGGCGCTGCCAGTCTTCGTGACTGAGGCCCCAGGCCATCTTGACGCAGTGCAGCGCTTGTTGCCCGTCCTGAATTTCCAGCGGGCAGCCCAGTAGCTGGTGCTGAGGTTCGCCGCCGTAAGCCGCTTCCCGGATCGCCAGAAAGGCGTTCTCCGGCGAGCCATGGAGGGCGGGCGGCGCAGCGGGATAGGTGACCCCGGCACGCGCGGCGAGATGCTTGCGGGGGTAAATATATTCCGGGTTGAGGTCGTCCGGCTCTTCGATGGGCAAGACCAGATCGGCTTCGACAAGCTGCACAAACCAGGCCCGCGCTGCGCCGTCGGTCGGTTGGCCACCCCACACGCTGCTGCCGAGGTCGTAATAGAACTGCAGCAGCCCCTTGTCTGGCAGCGCTTCCACCGGGCCATGCTGCGCCTGCAGCTGCGTCAGGTCTACCTGAAGCACGAAGGGCAGCGGCCCCCGGGCCGAACGGGGCCATTCAAACGACTCGCCGCCCATCGGCATCCCGCCGAGGTAGGTCCGCGAATCGCGGGGCCCTGCGCCGAGGAAATACGTAGGCTCAGCCAGCTCACGCAGCCAGCCCTCCAGCTCTTCGACTCGCGCCAAAGGGAGAACCTCCGTCTTTTTTTGACGGTCGCCTTGCCCGAAGATGCGGTCGAACCAGCCCATGACCACCAGAGCATGCAGGCGCAAGCTCTCTTGGCAAGCGCAGGACACACCCCATCCATTAAGTATTTAGGTCGAGCCGCATAAGGCAAACCCCTTGCGACCACAAAAAGCTCCCGGCGGTAACCGGGAGCGGAAGGTGGATCGTAGACTACACCGCGTTTTCGGCCCCGGCGTGTGCCGTCGGCTCCCCTATGGGCACGGAGCGGATCATCTGCGAGTTGGCGCCGCCAGGGGGCACCATCGGGAAAACGTGCTGCATACGGTCGATCGGGGCGTTGATCAGGGCCGGGCCCGGGCGCTTCAGCACATGCTGCAGCGTCTGCGCCGGGTCGGGATCGTCCGCCAGGTCGTAGCCCTTGATGCCAAACGCAGCCGCCATCATCACAAAGTCGGGCGCGCACTGGAAGCGGGAGGCCATCAGGCGCTGACCGTAGAAGAGCGTCTGCTGCTGGTGCACCAGGCCGAGGGTCTGGTTGTTCATCAGCACGATCTTCACGTTCAGGTTTTCTTCCGCCACGACGGCCATTTCCTGATTGTTCATGAGGAAGCTGCCGTCGCCCGTGATGCAGACGACCGTCGCCTCCGGCTCCGCCAGGGCGGCACCGATGGCGGCAGGCAGGCCAAAGCCCATCGTGCCCAGGCCGCCGCTGGTCAGCCACTGGCGCGGGCGCTGGAAGGGGTAGACTTGCGCCGTCCACATCTGGTGCTGGCCCACGTCGGTCGTGACGATCGCGTCCGGAATGGCAGTGGCGACCGCATTGAGCAGGCCGTAGTGGGTGCGCGGGTCTTCCCAGCCGGGGAGGTCGAGCGGGTGCTCGCGGCGCAGCTCGTCGACATGGGCCTTCCAGGTCGGGCGCTCGAGCGTCGGCACATGCTGGTAAATCTCTTCCAGCGAGCGGCGGACGTCGGCTTGAATGGCGAGGGTCGGCTGCTTGATCTTGCCCAGCTCGCTCGGGTCGATGTCGATATGGATGATCTTGGCGTTCGGGCAGAACTGCGCGACCTTACCCGTGGCGCGGTCGTCGAAGCGGGCACCGCAGGCGATCAGCAAGTCGCTCTCTTCCAACGCGAGGTTGGTGAAGGGCGCGGCGTGCATGCCCAGCATCCCGAGGTCGAGATCGTGCCCGCGCGGCATCGCACCGAGGGCCATCAAAGTCGAAACGGTCGGCAACTGCGCACGCTCGGCCAGCTTGAGGGCGATGGCGCTGGCCTCGGCATGGATGATGCCGCCGCCGAGGTAGAGCACCGGGCGCTGCGCCTTGACGATCATGTCGACCGCCTGGGCAATCGCTTCGGCCTCCGGCTCGTGCGGGGCGTCGGCAGTGCCCGGCTCCGGCCATTCGTCGATCTCGATCTGCGCCAGCTGGACATCCTTGGGCACGTCGATCCACACGGGGCCGGGGCGGCCGCTCTGCGCGAGGCGGAAAGCTTCGGGGATGATCGTCAGCAGCTCCTTCACGTCCTTCACCAGGTAATTGTGCTTGGTGATGGGCAGGCTCAGGCCAAAAACGTCGACCTCCTGAAACGCGTCGGTACCGATCAGCGTCTGCGGCACTTGACCGGTAATGCAGACCACCGGGATGGAGTCGAGCTTGGCATCCGCAATCGCGGTGAGGAGGTTGGTCGCGCCGGGGCCGCTGGTGCCAAAGCACACGGCGGGCTGACCGGAAACACGGGCGAGGCCCTGCGCGATGAAGCCCCCACCCTGCTCGTGGCGGGCGAGGATGTGGCGGATGACGGGGCGACGCGCGAGGGCGTCATACATCGGCAGGTTGGCGCCACCGGGGATCCCGGCGATCAGGCGTGTGCCCTGCCGCTCGAGCAGGCGAATAATGAGGTCGGCTCCATTCAGTTTCATGGTGGAAAGTGTCGTTTGAGATGTTGGGCGAGAAATTCGTTTTTTGGGCTCCGGGGCTTCCGGCTCGCGGGGATCTCGTTCAGGCACTTTCGGCCGCCAACAAAAACCCCCGCTGGGTCGATCCGGCGGGGGCTTTCAGGAAATTTTCTTTGGCTTCCTCTTTTACCGCGCACGCTCGACCGGGCTGATACCTACTACAAGTACCAGGACTACGGTTACGAGCGCTACTACAGCGCGATGGGCGAAGGAAATCATGTTCGAGGCTCAGCAGTGGCGGCTTCGGCCGGAAGTGTCAAGCGCGGAAAATGCGTTTCGCGTCTCTGTTGGCACCCAAAGGGTGCTTGTTTCAGGGCTTCCCCACCGGAAGTCGCCTGCTGCATCATCCGCAAGCCTTGGCTTGCCAGCAACTAGCCGGATTTCGAGCGTAGCGAAGACTTCCGGCTTCCGGTTAACGACGAGCTGCACCCTTTGGGTGCCAGACAATTCCCCTTCGTTATCTAAAATTTCTCATTAAGATTCCCCACCCCTGCCGCGTTTACCCTTTGAAGACCGGCGACATCGGCCGGCCAAACCTCTTAATCCCATCGACATGATTTCATTTCTTCGCCCGCTGACCACTTGCGCCCTGCTCTGCCTCGCCCTGCCCGCCGCCGCCCGCGCGGAGGTGACCTACACCGGCACGCCGGAAGAGCTGCGCAACATCCTGCTCGCCGACCAGCAGCACCCCGAGATCAGCTTCAGCTCGACCGCCACCAAGCTGCTCGAAGCCCAACAGGCAGAGGTGCAACTGAAGCTGGAAGTCGAGGAACGCACGCTCAACGACGCGCTCAGCGCCCTGCAGCGGGAAGAGAATCGCATCCGCCAGGCCCTCAAGGCCAAGGGTTTTGCCGACGACGCGATCCACACCCAGAGCTTCACCAGCAACGCCAACCAAGGCTGGTTTTCGGACAAGGTGAAGAGCTACCAGCTCAACAGCCGCGTGAGCGTCACGATCCGCAACAACGCGGAGTTCATCGCTCTCGCCAGCCTCGTCGACGGCTCCAATCGGGTCACCTTCGACGGCATCCAGCCGCAGCGTGAATTTGACCAGACCCTCTGGGCCGATCTGGAAACCCAGGCCTTTGCCGAGCTGAAAGCCCGCGCCGCCAGCTATGGCAACATGAGCGGCATGAAGCTGGAGCTGGTCTCCTTTTCGCTTCAACGCTACACCGATGCACGCGTGACGGACGCAGTAGCCGAGGTATTTGAAACTGAGGTTAACTACCTCTCCCGCAACGTTAAGTCCCTACCCGGCCTCTCTACCGGCGATACCGAGCTGAAGGTGGAGGTGACAGGCCGCTACCGGCTGGTGCCGGCGGGGAATTAAGGGCTACCAGCGCCCGGCGCGGCGCAGGAGCCAGACGCCTACCGCCTGGCAGACGAAATTGGGGAGCCAGACGAGCCATTCCGGGTGCAGGTGCGGGCTCTTGTCGGCCCAGTCCACGATCAACATCCCCAGGTAATAGGCCATCGCCAGAGCGAGCGCGAGGGCGATATTGGCGTGCGTCTCGCGGCGCGCGGCCTTAATGCCCAGCGGGATGCCGATCAAGGCCAGCGAAAGGATGCTGAAGGCCATCGCGACCGAGCGGTTGGCGAGGTAAATGGCCGTCCCGGCCTGGATGCGGGCCTCTTCGGCCACCGTGGGGTCGTCTGCCGTGGCGGCGACCTCCTGTAGCTCACGACGCCGCTCCAACAGTTGGGGGATCGACATTTGCGATAGGCCCACCTGCCCTTCCGGCTCGTCGAAGGCCTGCGACATGGGCAAGCGGAAGCTGGTCGAGGCAATGCTCACGACGGGCTGCAGGCGGCGCAGGTTGTCCGGGTCGTCCTGATCGCGCAGCTCCACGTAGCCGCCCACGATGTCGAGGATCAGCGAGTCGCGCTCGGCCTCGTAGTAGACTTCGGCCGTATCGGCCCGGAGCAGGCGCACCACCCGGCGCTGGTCGTCGAGCTGCCACACCCAGAGCTGCTGAAGCCGCGCGCCGTCCTTGTCGCCGATGTAGATGACGAGGTCCTGGAAATCGTGGATGAACTTGCGGGGCACGATCACGCGTTCGGGGTCTTCGCGCAAGACGTTGCGCAAAAGGTCTTTGTAGACGGCACGCGTAGTCGGGGCCTGCCAGCCGTTGACGTAGATGCCGAGGCCGACGCCGAGCAGCGCAATGACCATCAGCGGCGCAGAAATGTGCCAGAGCGAGAGCCCGGCGGCGCGCATGGCCGTAAGCTCCCGGTTGGCGGAGAGGCGGCCCATGACCAGCAGGATGCCGATCAGCATCCCCAACGGGAGCGAAAGGCTGGCGGCAAAGGGCACGAGCAAAGCAAAGAGCTGCCCCACGAGACCGGGCGAAAGCTGCTCCAGCGGCACCTTGGAGGTGATGTCGCGCACGGCGTTGCTCGTCATCAGCACGAAGACGAAGAGCCCCACCCCGCCGAGGCAGGCCGCACCGACCGATTTGAAAATGTAGCGTTGGAGCAGTCCCATGCTTGGTGGGAATGATTGGAACAGGAGTTAAAAGGAGTGAAAAGGAGTTTTTCAGAGAATGAGGTCGATCCTGATAATCACCGGCCTCAAGATTGCCGCAGGGAGCAGACGATGCAAACGCCGTTTCTTGGGGGCGGTGTGCGCCGCCGATATTCTTTTAACGCCTTTTCACTCCGGTTCAAATTTCTACCCGACCCGCTCGACATGCTCCCGGCTTCGGCGCAAGTTGCGGTATGAAGCCCATCGTATACATCAAACCCGGTTGCCCGTGGTGCGTGGACGCTCTTAACTACTTCAAGCGCAACGGGCTGGAAGTCGAAACCCGCAACGTGCTGGCCGACCGCGAGGCGATGGAGCGCCTGCTCAAGATCAGCGGCAAGAACAAGACGCCGACCCTCGAATACGGCGACTTCGTCTGTGCCGACTTCGCGGTCGATGAGCTGCTCGCCGCGCTCGACGATGCCCCCGAGGTGAAGGAGCAGCTCGGGCTGAGGGACTGAATAATGGCTGGCACCCAAAGGGTGCACTAAAAATACGGCCGCAACCGGAAGTCGTTCGCTGGCGCTCCGACATCCGGCTAGCCGCTTGCACCCTGCGGGTGCAACTCAAGTGTGGCTCACCTGAATAACACAGGGTCACAGCGCAACAGAGCCGAGGCAATGGACAACGCCCTACCGGATTATTTGGGCGGATTGGCATCCGCAGGATGCAAGCGATTAGCCGTGATGTCGCCGCAGGCGACTTCCGGTGACAATTCCAATAATGTGAATGCACCCTTGAGGTGCCAGACAAGCGCCACCCCCTACTTCCAGGCGCTCAGGTCGAGGCCGGTGAGGCGTTCGGTTTTGTCGACTTGCGGGCGGTAGTAGGCGCGCAGCTCGGCGGCAACGTCGCTGGGGCAAGGCGGCATGGGAGTCAGGTTGCGCTGGCTGATCCAGCCTTTGATCTTTCGACCGAGGCTGAGCGGCAAGACCTTCTTCAGCGCGTCCTTCAACGGGTGCGGCGCGCCGAGAAAGTCATTCAGCCCCTGATTTTTGGCCAGCCCGGAGACGTTCATCGTGATGTCGTAGTCGGGCTGGAAGGCGGGATCGACGCCGAGGAATTCGTAACACTGGCGCACCACTGCCGGCAGGTCCTTCAGCATCTCGGTCGTGAAGAGCAGCAGTTGCTCGCGCGGGAAGTATTGGAGGAAGCGCTCGATCTGGTCGCCATAGTGGCCCGTCTCGCGGTAACGCCACAGTTGCTCCCAGTTGGCTCCCGTTCGGGCCGTTTCCTGGGCGAGCGCGGTGCGGAAATCCGCCTCCGGCTCGCGAGCGTCGCGGCGCAGGTGGCTGTAGGCCGAGTAGGCGCGCTTCACCGGGTCGCGCAAGACGGCGATCAGCTTCATGCCGGGGTTGTGCGCATGGATGGCGGCGGGCGCGTGCTCGCTGTAAAGATACAGCACCGACGATTCTCCCAGCTTCTGCCCCGCTTGCGCCCCTCGGAAGTGGGCGGCATACTGGTCGTCGCGGTAGGCGCTGAGGGCATTGGCGGCCCGGTCGTCGCCCGGCCCCTGCCAATTGGGGGCCTTGCCGCCAAGGGCGAAGTAGTTCAACTCCTTCACTTGCGCGAGAAAGAGCGCCGGGTGCTGTTCGAGCATGCTGTCGAGCGTGGTCGTGCCCCCCTTTTGGGTGCCGATGACGAGAAAGTCGATCTTGGGTAGCGACATGAGACGAGGTGTAAGAGCCAGACGACTTCAGCAAACGCCGCCGCCTGCCGCTCGACAAGCCCGAAGGCGGCTAAAATCCGGTAAGAATCCCATTTGCGGGGTTGATCTGCGCCCCTCGTCGCCTCTATTACCGGGCATGGCCGATTTGCGTACCCTGCCACTTCGAGAGTTTCACGTCGCCCACGGCGCCCGCCTGGTGCCCTTCGCCGGTTGGGAAATGCCGGTGCAATACACGGGGATCAAGGCCGAGCACAAGGCCGTGCGCGAAGCCGCCGGGTTGTTTGACGTCAGCCACATGGGCGAGGTGATCGTGCGCGGCAGCCAGGCCCGCGAATACCTCGATCACCTCGTGACCAACCGGATGCCCACCGAGCCGGGCCGGGCCGTCTACGCCATCATGTGCCAGCCCGACGGTGGCGCGATCGACGACTTGATCGTCTACTGCCGCAGCGAGCAGGATTATTTTGTGGTCGTCAACGCCAGCAACCGGGAGCGCGACGTCAAGTGGATGCAGGAGCAGGCCGAGGGCTACGAGGTCGAGGTGACCGACGTGTCCGACGATTACGTGCTGCTGGCCCTGCAAGGCCCCAAAGCGCAGGAGATCCTGCAGGCCGTGACGCCCGCTCAGCTCTCTCAGTTCAAGCGCTTCCGCTTTGAGGTGAGCCAGATTGTGCACGAGACGGCCATCATCGCGCGCACCGGCTACACCGGCGAAGACGGCTTCGAGATCTTTGTGAGCCCCGCCGCGGCCAACAAGGTGGTGGATGCGATCATGACGGCTGGCCAGCCGCACGGGCTGCTGCTGGCGGGCCTCGGTTGCCGCGACAGCCTGCGCCTGGAGGCCGGCTACCCGCTCTACGGCTTTGAGCTGATGGAGTCGATCAACCCGATCGAGGCCGGGCTGGGCTGGACGGTGAAGTGGAACAAGCCGGGCAAGTTCGTCGGCCAGGATGCGCTGGAACTGCACCACCCGGCCCCCACGCGCCGCGTCGTCTACTTCCGCCTCGACGGCCCGCGCATCGCCCGGCACGACACCCCGATCCTCGCCGGCGAGACGCAAGTGGGTCGCGTGCTCTCGGGCACCATGAGCCCCATCCTGAACCAGCCGATCGGCTCCGCCCTGATCGAAGATTACCCGGCCACCGTCGGCCAAGGCGTGAAACTGGAGGTCGACTTGCGGGGCAACCGTGAGCCGCTGGAGGTCGTCAACCCGCCGCTGCACGTGAAAGCGTAGGAATTCCGCAATTTCCCGTTGCCCCCAGGCTTTCTCTTCTTACTTTGCCAGCGTATGAGCGATATCCCCGCCGAGCTGAAATACACCAAGGAACACGAGTGGCTCCAGCTGCTCGATGACGGTACCGCCCGCATCGGCATCACCGATTATGCCCAGCAAAGCCTGGGCGACGTGACTTTCGTCGAACTGCCCAACGTGGGCGACACTTTTGCCAAGGGCGAAACCTTCGGCGTGGTGGAGTCCGTCAAGGCCGCTTCCGACCTCTACATGCCCATCGCGGGCGAAATCGTGGCCGTGAACGAAGATCTGGCCGACGCGCCGGAGCGCCTCAACGACACGCCCTACGAAGACGGCTGGATCATTCAGGTGAAGCTCGAAGACCCGAACGAGGTCGAAGACTTGCTCGACGCAGGCGCTTACGGCGAAATCGCAGGGTAACGCCCCTCAACCGCTCTTTCTGAGGCACTCCGGCATGGGGTGCCTTTTTTGTGCCATCTGCCCGGAAGCCCTCGCGTGGGGGGCCTGAGGGATAGCCGGGAAAGGCTTGCGTTTCCGGCGCTGTGCTCCAGAGTGAGCAGTTTTCGCATCCCAAGCCCACGTTAACCTCGTTCTCTTTTTATGACGCACCTGATTTGGCTGGCCCAAGAAACGGCTCCCGAAGGCGCAAATGCGCCGAGCCCAATGATCATGATCCTTGGGTTCATCTTCCTCTTCCTCGCGATGAATCTCCTCATCGGCGGGCCCCAGCGCAAGCGCCAGAAGCAGATGCAGCAAATGCAGCAAGACCTGAAGGCGGGTGACAAAGTAATCACCACCGGCGGCATCTGCGGCGTCGTGACCAACGTGCGCAAAGACCGCGTGCAGATCAAGACCAGCGGCGCCACCTTCATCGACGTGCTGCGCACCTCCATCCAAGGCCTCGACGAGCCCGAAAAGAAGCCCGAGGACAAGAAGGCGGACGCCAAGAAGGCCGAAGCCAAGAAGTAGGCCGCTTTGGCCTCGCCCCCGCCCCAGCATTCCCGACCCTTTCTTCTCGCCATCATGAACGGAGCCAACGTCTTCCGCCTGATCCTGACCCTCATCGTGCTCGTCTGGGCCGGCCTCGAGCTGACCCCGATGCAGGACACGCCGCTCGACCAATACATGCTGCAGCGGGTGACGGCTGAAGTCGACACCTCCGGCCAGCAGGTGCAGAGCAAAGAGGAAAACCGCCAGGAGCTGGCCGACCTCATCGAGCGCGCCAAGCAACGCGTCGAGGAATACCAGGGCGGCACCTACACCGTCGACAACCCGAACCCCTACCCGTCGTTCTCCGCCGCCATCCGCCGGATTGCCGACGATGAGGGGATCGACCTCGCCCAGTTTTACGCCGATCTGGCCCCGCGCCTGACGAGCAAGAACACCGAGCGCCGCAACGACGCGATCGTGCGCGAGATGATCAACGCCTCGCAGGGCGCGCTCGACCTGGGCCTCGACCTCGCGGGCGGCGTTTCGCTCACCTACTCGGTCGATCCGAACGAGCTTGATCAGGACAACTCAACCGTCCGCGCCGAGCAGATGGCCAACGTGCGCAACATCATCGCCGAACGCGTCGACAGCCTCGGCGTGGCCGAGCCGGTGGTGCGCGTCAAGGGCGACAACCTGATCGAAGTCCAGATGCCGGGCCTCGACACCTCTTCGGCCAGCAACATCAGCAAGACGGCCAAGCTGGAGTTCTTCCTCGTGCACCCCACGATCCGCAACTACCAGCCGGGCATGGAAATCCCGCTGGGCTACAAGGTGTTGCCCTACGAGCAGGAAGACCCCCGCACGGGTGAGCTGATCGAAGAGCCCATCCTCGTGGAGCGCATCCCCGTGATGAAGGGCGACGCCGTGAGCGCCGCCCGCCCCTCGCTCAACGAAAGTGGCTCTTACCTCGTGCAGCTCCAGTTCACGGATGCCGGCCAGGAGCAATTTGCCAACACCACCCAGCGCATGGCGCAGGAGCAGCGCCTGATGGCGATCGTGCTCGACAACGAGATCGTCTCGACCGTCAGCGCCCGGGCTCGTATCGACAGCCCTTCGGCCGTGATCGAGCGTGGTGCCGGTGGCTTCCCCCAAGCCGAGGCCTTCGACCTTTCCAACAGCCTCAGCAATCCCCTTTCGACCGAACTCCGCCAGGAGCAAGTCTACGAAATCGGTGCCTCGCTGGCCGAAGACGCCAAGGTAGCCTCGCTGCGTGCGGGCGCCATCGGTGGTGCGCTGGTGGTGGTCTTCATGATCGCCTACTACGGCATCCCCGGCATCGTCGCGATGGTTACGGTGTGCCTCAACCTCCTGTTTGTGGCCGCCGCCCTCGCCGCGTTCGGTGCCACCATCACCCTCCCGGGCGTGGCCGCGCTGGTGCTGACCATCGGTATGGCGGTCGACGCCAACATCCTGATTTTCGAGCGTATCCGCGAAGAACTCAACGTGGGCAAGAGCGTCGCGCTCGCCTTCCAGGAAGGCTTCTCCAAGTCGGTCTCGACGATTCTGGACGCCAACGTCACCACGTTGATCACCGCGCTGATCCTCTTCCAGCTGGGCGAAGGCCCGGTCAAGGGCTTCGGTGTGACGCTCGCCACCGGTATCGTCTTCACGGTCTTCTGCTCGCTCGTCGTGAGCCGTTGGGTGCTCGACCTGCTGGTAAGCACCAAGATCGTGCAAAAGCCCTTCCGCCTGCAGTTTTTCTCCAACCTCAATTTCCAGTTCCTCAACTACACCAAGCGTGCCGCCATGGCGACCGCCGTGGTGTTGGCCATCGGTGCCGTCTCGCTGGTGATGCACCGCGAATCGATGTGGGGCATCGACTTTACCGGGGGTGACCAGGTCAGCATCGGTTATCAGGGCGACCTGACCGCCGGTATGATCGAAGACTGGGCTCACGAGGCCGGCTTCGAGCAAGCCAACGCCTTCGCGATCAACCCGGTGGGTGCCGAAGTGCAGCAAATGGCGGTGCAGACGGCCCCCGACCAAGGCCGCGCCCTGTTCGACGCCCTGGATGCCGCCCACCCGGAGGTGGACCTCGAGCTGGTCGGCCTCACGCAGATCGCCGGCTCGGTGGGCAACACCGTGATCAAGGGTGCGATCATCGCCATGACGGGCTCCCTGCTGGCCATGCTGCTCTACATCGCGATCCGCTTTGAGTTCGGCTACGCGCTGGGTGCCGTGGTGGCCTCGCTGCACGACATCTTGCTGACGATCGGCATCTACGTGTTCCTCGGCGAATTCCTGGGCCTCGGCAGCGGCCAGTTCAGCGCACCAATGATCGCGGCCATCCTCATGACCATCGGTTACTCGATCAACGACACCATCGTCGTGTTCGACCGTATCCGCGAAGAGCTGGACCTCAACCCCGGCCTCACGCTGCGCCAGGTCGTCACGATCTCGATCAACCGCGTGTTGAACCGCACGGTGTGGACGTCGGTCACGACCTTCTTCGCCGCGTTCATGCTCTTCATCTTCGGCGCCGGGGTGGTGCAAGACTTCTCCCTCATCTTCCTGCTTGGGGTGCTGACCGGTACGTTCTCCTCGATGTTCGTGGCGACCCCGGTCTTCTATGCCTACCACAAGGGCAGCCGCAAGCACGTGGAAGAGAGCAACTTCGTCCCCAACTACGCGTGGCAGGAAGATGGCGCGCGTCCGGAAGAAACCACCGAAGAGCAACCTTCCAAGTCGTAAGATTTACCGCATGCGTTGGACTACACCTCGGCACGACCCAGCCGCCCTGCGCGGTCTGAGCCAGTCCCTTGGGGTGTCCATGCCCACGGCCGCCCTGCTTTGGCAGCGCGGCCTTGTTCATGCCGATTCGGCCCGCTATTTCCTCGACCCGAAGCTCAAGCGGCTCGACGACCCCTTCCGCCTCACCAACCTGCCCGCCGCCGTCGCCCGGATCCGCCAGGCAATCCAGCGGGCCGAGACGGTGCTGATCTTTGGCGATTACGACGTCGACGGCGTCACCTCCACCACCCTGCTGGTTTCGATCCTCCAGCGCTTTGGGCTGAAGCCCTGCTTCGTGGTGCCGCGCCGACTGGAGGAGGGCTACGGCCTGAGTATCGAAGCTCTCCAGCGCGCGATGGAGGAGTGCCACGACAAGCCCGACCTCGTGGTCGCGCTCGACTGCGGCACCAGCAGCCGCCACGAGGTGCGCTGGCTGCGCGAGCAGGACATCGAGGTGATCATCGTCGACCACCACCAGAGCAAGGAAGACCTGCCCGAAGATTGCCTGCTGGTAAACCCGCATGTGCACGACGACCCGGGCGAACCGTGGTGCCAGCTCTGCACCGTCGGCCTCGTCTTCAAGCTCGTGCACGGGCTGCTCAAGCTGCTGCGCGAGGAGAAAGACCCGCTGGCCTACGAGATCGACCTGCGCGAACAGCTCGACCTTGTGGCGCTCGGCACCTTGGCCGACCTCGTGCCGCTGGTGGGCGAAAACCGCATCCTTGCGCACCACGGGCTCAACCTCATCCGCGGCACCCGCCGGGTGGGCCTCGCGGCGCTGATGGAAGTCGGCGGCATGGCCCTCGGCGAAGAAGTGACGCCCTTCGACGTATCCTTCCGCCTCGGGCCGCGCATCAACGCCAGCGGCCGCCTGGCCGACGCGCGCGACCCCATCGAGCTGCTGCTGAGTAACGACTACCACCGTTGCCGCGACACCGCCCGCTCGCTCGACGAGTTCAACCGCCAGCGCCAGGAGATCGAGCGCGCCATTTCCGCCGAAGCCGAAGCCCAGCTGCTCGATCTCGGCTCCGAAGCCGCCGGGCTCGTCGCCTTTCACCCCGAGTGGCACAAAGGCGTCGTGGGCATCGTCGCCAGCCGCCTCGTGCAGCGCTTCCACCGCCCGGTGCTCGTGCTCGGCAGCGATGGCGAAAAGGCTTCCGGCTCGGGCCGCAGTGTGCAGGGCGTCGACCTCGTGCAGGCTCTCCTGCCCTGCGCCGACTTGCTGGAGCGCTGGGGCGGCCACCCGATGGCGGTCGGCCTGACCCTCGAACCGGACCAAGTCCCGGAGCTGCGCGAAGCCTTTCACCGCAGCATCATGGAGCAGACCAAGGGACAACTGCCGGAGCCGGAGCTGGAGATCGCCTGCGAATTGACACCGCAGGACCTCAACGAGTTGCTACTCGACGAGCTGGACCGCCTCGGGCCTTTCGGCCAGGGCAACCCGGAGCCGATCTTTGCCATCCGCCAGGTGCGCCTCAAGGACTTGCGCCAATTTGGCCGTAACCACCTCAGCTTTACGCTCGAACGCTACGCCGGGAATCCCCTCCGCGGCGTTTTCTGGAACAGCGCCGACAACCCTCCGCCCGTCGGCAGCACGCTCGACCTCGCCGCCCGCTTCAACTGGAACCGCTGGCAAGGCCGTCAGTCCCCCCGCCTGACGCTCGTCGACTGGAAGCGGGCAGGATAGTTTCTTGATCCGCGAAAATCCGCGTTTCATCTGCGGCTAAAGTGAAAACCTCCCTCGGCGCAACAAAAGCACGCTTTGTGAGGTTGCAAGGGTAGTAAGGCGAGCGGCCGGAAGCGCACCCCAGGGCTTTTACCCAGTCTGGAACGCCCACCGCAGGCAGTAGCGCGACCCGGTTTTGCTTGGCTGCATCAAAAGTTCAATCTATGCATCATTTGTCGGGTCGCCAGTCGGCTCCACGCCGCCAAAATTGACACCACAACCCTGTGCCTTGCGGCCCCTACGGCAGTGTGCCCTCCGCAATCTGAGCCCCCCACCCCTTTGACCCCCGCCATGAAGATCACGCCCTCCTACCTCGCAGCGCTTCCGCTCGCGTTGGCCACCTCGTGCTTTGCCGCCCTGGATGTGCCTGTCGCGACGCTGGAAGTGTCGAACCCTTCCGACTTCGCCCGCCCGGACGCCCTCGTCACCTACTCGATCGAGGGCCTCGGCATCTCGCCGACCGAAGAGCGTGCGTCCTGGCTTTACGTCTACCGCGACGGCCTGGCCATCCCTTCCCAAGTCATCGACAAGGATGCCGACGGCAAGCTCGACACGCTGATCGCCAACACCAGCTTTGAGCCGGGCGAAAGCGCCACCTTTACCGTCGTGGCCGATGCCGACTTGGCGCGCGCCCAGCCCTTCCCCAAGCGCACGCAGGCCGATCTCTCGATCAAGGTGGGCGGCGAGTGGCAAGGCCGCAAATACGTGGGCGGCAAGTTCCAGAACGTGGCCGAGCTGGTTGCCCCGCCGCAACATACCGACCACTCCTTCTACATCCGCTACGAAGGCCCCGGCCTCGAGTCCGACAAGGTGGGCTACCGCTTCTACCTCGACTGGCGCAACGGCTTCGACATCTTCGGCAAGACAACCGAGACGATGGTGCTCCAGCAGGTGGGCCTCGACGGCTTCGACTCTTACCACGAGTTCACCCCAGAGTGGGGCATGGACATCATGAAGGTGGGCGACGCGCTCGGCATCGGCGGCCCGGCCTACTGGGACGGCGAGAAAATCATCCGCGTGAGCGACACCGAAGGCCTCGCCACCCGCATCGTCGAAAACGGCCCGATCTATTCCGCGATCAACACGCACTACCAGGGCTGGAACGTCGACAACCAGCGCGTCGACCTCTCCACCGTCTCCTCGATGGAAGCCGGCAGCCGCCTCGTGCACATGCAGGCCGACGACGAGGGCAAGCTCGACGGCTTCGCCACCGGTATCATCAAGATGCCCGGCGCCAAGGTCCTCAAGAGCTCGACCGACCGCACCGGCCGCGCCTGGGCCTACTTCGCCACCTGGGGCCAACAAAGCCTGCATGGCGACGACACCCTCGGCCTCGCGATCTTCTTCCGCATCCGCGACGTCAAGGAAGTCAAGGACGGCCCGCTGAACCACGCCGTGATCTTCCGCAAGGCCGACGGCTACGAATACTACTTTGGCTCGGCCTGGCAGCATGAGCCCAACGGCATCACCACCGAGGCGCAGTTTGTCGAATGGCTCGACCAGACGGTAGAATCGCTGGAGCGCCCACTGCGCACGAGCGTCAAGACTTCCGCCGGCCAAGCCGCCAAGGCTGGCGAGCTGACCCCTGAGAAGGCCCTGCACTGGAGCAAGCGCCTCGCCGATTCCGAGATCAAGCGCCTGGGCCGACGCCTCGCCTACCCCAACGGCGGCTGGGGCTACACCACGGGCCTGCTTTCCGACTCGATCTACCAGTTTGGCGAAGCGGTCAACGACCCGCGCTACATGGGCTGGGCTACCGACACCATCTCCTCTTTCATCACCCCGGAGGGCGACATCCACACCTACGACATCGAGGACTACAACGTCGATCAGGTGAACTCCGGCAAGCTGATCCTGCGCCTCGCGGAGAAGACGGGCGAAGAGCGTTACCAGAAGGCCGCCGACCTGCTCTTCAAGCAGCTGGAAAACCACCCCCGCACCAGCGAAGGCGCGTTCTGGCACAAGAAAGTCTACCCCTGGCAGGTGTGGCTCGACGGCGTCTACATGGCTACACCCTTTTACGTGCGCCACATGGTCGAGAGCGGCAACACGGCCGACCTCGACGAAGCGATCCATGAATTTGTGGTGGTCGAAAAGCACCTCAAGGATCCGAAGACGGGCCTCTATTACCACGCGTGGGACGAGAAGCGCCAGCAGCGTTGGGCGAACAAGCAGACCGGCCTCTCCCCCGAGTTCTGGGGTCGCGGCCTCGGCTGGTTCTCGATGGCCCTAGTCGACACGCTCGACTACCTGCCGGAAAACCACGCGGGCCGCGAAGACATCCTGCGCATCCTGCGCAACCTCGCCCCGGCCCTCGTGCGCGTGCAAGACCCGGATACCGGCGTATGGTACCAGATCCTCGACAAGCCCGACGCCACCGGCAACTACCGCGAAGCGACCGCCAGCTCCATGTTTGTCTACACGCTGGCCAAGGCGGCGCGCATGGGCTACATCGACGCTGCGGAATACGACGAGGCCATCCGGCAGGGCTACAAGGGCATTGTCGATGAGTTCATCCGCCTCGACGCCAACGGCACCGTCACCTTGACGAACAACTGCCAGGTCGCCGGCTATGGCCGCATGGAAGACTATGCCTACTACATGACCGAGCAGGTGATCGACAACGACCCGAAGGGCACCGGCCCGTTCATCCTCGCTGGCATCGAAGTGGCCAAATACCTCGAAGGCCAACAGTAATCGCCCCCGTTAGATTCTTTCTTCCCCCTTCCCCGTTACATGGATAGCAAATCCGGTTTATTTCTGCTGGTGGGTGTGATCGCCGGCTTCGTGGCCGCAGGCGGCGCGCTCTACAACATGGCAGGCTTTGGCCAGGAGGCCTCTGCCGCCAACCCCAAGGTGCTGAAGCTCGCCCACACGCTCGACCAGGCTCACCCCGTGCACGTCGCGATGGAGTTCATGGCCGAGAAGGTGGCCGAAAAGTCGCACGGCGCGCTCCAGGTGCAGGTGTTCCCCAACGGGCAGCTTGGCACCGAGCCGGAGTGCATCGCGCAGGTCCAGCGGGGCGCGATCGCGATGGTCAAGACCTCCGCCGCCACGATGGAAGGCTTTGTGCCGGAGATGGCCGTCTTCACCGTGCCCTACCTCTTCCGCACCGAGGAGCATTACTGGAATGTGCTTTACGGAGAAATCGGGGAAGAATTCCTGCAGATGGGTGCCGGGCAAGGCTTGCGCGGCCTCACTTACTACGACTCGGGCGCGCGCAGCTTTTACACCAGCAAGCGCCCAGTCGAAACCCCCGCCGATCTCCGGGGCCTGAAGGTGCGCGTGATGCAGAGCGACGGGGCCATCGCCGCCCTCAACGCGCTCGGCGCATCCCCCACCCCCGTGCCGTGGGGCGACCTCTACACTGCGCTCCAGCAAGGCATGGTCGACGGGGCCGAAAACAACGTGCCCAGCTACTTCACCAGCCGCCACTACGAGGTGGCCCCGCACTTCTCGCTCGACGAGCACATGCGCATCCCCGACTTGCTGCTCGTCAGCGAAAGCATCTGGACGCACCTCAGCGAGCAGGAGCGCAAGTGGCTGCACGATGCCGCCATGGAATCGCTGGAGTTTCAGCGCGAGCTATGGGCCGAGCAGACCGAGGCCAACCTGGAAGAGCTGGAATCGCTGGGCGTAAAGATCTACCGCCCCGACCAATCGGCCTTTGCCGAGGCCGTGCAGCCCTACCACGAGCGCCTGAAGCAGGGCCGCCTGGGCGAATACATGCGCCGCATCTCCGAAGTCGAATAAGCGACGCGCGAGACTCATTTACGACCAAGGCCGGGAGCACAGAATGCGGCCGGCCTTTTTTGTAAAACGATACGCCTCACTGTCAGGCGCTCGTCTCCTCTTACCCTACTCCTCCGTGCTGGTGGCGCCTTGGCCTTCGAGAGCGGCACGGAGCGCGTGCCAGGCGAGGGTAGCGCACTTGATGCGGGCGGGGAACTTGCGCACGCCCGTGAGCGCGGCGATGTCGCCATCGCGGGCAAGGTCGGGCTCGATACCCTTTTCCTTGAGCAGCTGCATCACGCGGTCGATCTCGGCGTAGGCCTCCTGCACGCTGCGGCCGGTCAATGCCTCCGTCATGAGCGAGGCGGACGCCTTGGAGATGGCGCAGCCCTCACCCTGGAAGGTGAGCGCGGCGATGTGGTCGCCTTCGGTCTTGAGGAACACTTCGATCTCGTCGCCGCACATCGGGTTGTTGCCCTCGGCGTGGGCCGTATGATCGTCCAGCACCCGGAAATTGCGGGGGCGCTTGTTGTGCTCGAGGATGATCTCCTGGTAAAGCTCTTCGAGTTCGTACATGGCTGCTAGCGGAAAAATTTGACGATTCGACGAACGCCCCGCACGAGCGCATCGGCCTCTTCCAGCGTGTTGTAAAAGCAGAAGCTGGCGCGAGCGGTGCCGGGCAGGCCAAGGTGCTTCATCAGCGGCTGGGTGCAGTGGTGGCCGGCGCGGATGGCGATGCCCTCCTGGTCGAGGAAGGTCCCGATGTCGTGCGGGTGCACGTCGTCGACCACAAAGGATACGACGCTGGTCTTGTGGCGGGCCTGGCCGATGAGGCGGAGGCCGTCGATCTCGCGCAGGCCCTCTTCCGCCCGCAGGCGCAGCGCCTGTTCGTGGGCGAGCAGGGCCGCGTGGTCGAGCCCGAGGAAGTATTCGAGCGCGGTGGCGAGGCCGATCACCCCCGCGATGTGCGGTGTGCCTGCCTCGAAGCGCTCCGGCGGCTCCTTGAAGGTCGTTTTCTCGAACGACACCTTGAGGATCATGTCGCCCCCGCCTTGGTAAGGCGGCATCTCCTTGAGGTGCTGCCACTTGCCGTAGAGCACGCCGATGCCGGTGGGCCCAAAGGTCTTGTGACCGCTGAAGACAAGGAAGTCCGGGTCGAGCGCGGGCACATCCAGCGGCTGGTGCGGGGTCGCCTGGGCAGCATCGAGCAACACGGGCACCCCGGCCTCGCGCGCGGCGGCGATGATCTCGCGCGCCGGATTGATCGTGCCGAGCGAGTTGGAAGTGTGCACAAACGCCAGCAGCTTCACCGGATGGGCGCGTAACAGCTGGCGCAGCGCGTCGAGATCCAGTTCGCCCTCGGGCGTTACCGGCACGACTTCGATGCGCGCACCCTTTTCCTCCGCCACGAGCTGCCACGGCACGATGTTGGCGTGGTGTTCCATGCCGGTCAGCAAGATCACGTCGCCCTTTTGCAGGCGTGGGCGCAAGTAGCTGTGGGCCACGAGGTTGATGCCCTCCGTCGCGCCGCGCACGAAGGCGCAGCAGCGCGACTCTACCCCCCCAAGGAAGCGGGCCACGACTTCGCGCGCCTCTTCATAATCTTCCGTCGCCCGCTGGCTGAGCGCATGCACACCCCGGTGGATGTTGGCGTTTTCCAGCGCGTAGTAACGCTGCAGGCGGTCGATCACGACCTGGGGCTTTTGGGTCGTAGCGGCATTGTCGAGGTAGACCAGCGGTTGGCCGTTGACCAACTGGTTGAGCAGCGGAAAGTCGGCCCGCCATTGCTGGACTTGCTCATATTGCGACGCAGTCTCGATTCCCATGGTTTAAACTAAGCCGTAGAAAACAGAGCATAGCAAGCGTGAAGGCGGGCCGGAGACGACGGGCTTGCCCCGCGCAGGGCCGTTTGCCATATACGACCGTATGCTGGTTCCAAGGTATTGGGCAGAGGCGCGGGTGCAGCACCGCGACAGTCAAAGGCAGGTCACAATCCGCCGCTTCGGATGGTCGCAAACGAGCGAGGCCGACGCCCAGCAACTGGCCGAAGCCCGTGCGCAGGAGGCCCTACAGCGGGTGCTTGCCGGCGAAGACCTGAAGCGCCGCGAGCGTCTCGATGAGTATGGCACCGAACAGGGCGCGCCCATCCGGGAAGAGATCCTGGAGGAAGTGGGCCGCTGTGTCATCACCCGTAACTCCTACGGCGCCCACTGCCTCAACGTGCCCGACGTGCTTTTTGCCGACGTCGATTTCGTGCTGCCCCGGCCCAAGCCTTCGGGCGTCGGCGTGCTGCTGACCACCGGGATCGCGCTCGTGGCAACCGGCTTTGCCACAGGAAACGCGGGCATCCTCTACGCCGGGATCGGCCTGCTGGTCGCCTCGGCTGTGCGGGGTTTCGTCTCGCACAAAGCCAACCGCCGGGCCGCCGAGCAGCAGCGGGAGCAGGAAGAAAAGCGCACGCTGGCCCGCATTGAGGCCTTCAGCCAAAAGCACCCCGACTGGCACCTCCGGGTCTATCGCACGCCCAACGGCTACCGGCTGATGGCCCTGCACCGCCTCTTCGCGCCCGGGGCGCCAGAGACGCAAGCCGCCTTGAAGGAGCTGCAGGCCGATCTGCGCTTCGTCTTCCTCTGCGCACTGCAGCAGTGCTTCCGCGCCCGCCTCACGGGCAAGCCGTGGCGCATGGATGTCAAAGGCAGGCTGCCGAGCCGCGCCTGGCCTGTAACCGGCAAGGCATGGGAGCGGCGGAAAGCTTGGTGCGCCCAATACGATGCCCGCACCCGCGAGTTCGCCGCCTGCCGCTACCTTGGCAGCTACGGCTCGCGCGAGGCCCATCCGCTGGCCCTCCAGGCGATGGACCTGCACGACGCCCGTTGTCAGGCCTTGAGTGACCTACCGTTGGCGTAATAGGGCTATTCCTCGGGGTAGGCGAAGTAGAAGCGGAAGTAGGTGGGTTGGCTCGGGTTGGCCACCGGCACGGTGTAGTAGGTGTAGCCACCGGAGGTCTCGCCCTTGGTGGGGACAGGCCCGGCTGACCAGTTGACCATGTCGGTGCTGGTTTGTGAGGTGATATCGAGCTCGAAGCGGCTGGCAGGCACGTGAAGCCGCAATGAGCCATCGGCCGCGATCGACGTTTCCAGCGACTCCGTGAGTTGCGCGAAAATGTCGTCCAATGTTTCGCCGTCGACCACATAGGCCTCTTCGCCCCGATTGGTCACGGAAATCTTGGTGGCAGACAGTGCGGCGTAACTGACATCGCTCGTCTCGACCGTGAAGGTGAGGTCGTAAGTCGAATCACCATCGGGGAAGGCATCGTCGATCCCTGTCACGATCAACGTCTGCAGTTGGTTATAGTTGGCCGGGGTAAAGGTAAATTCCTGGGCCGAGAGGGTGCCTTCGGTTGCGTCGAGCCCGGAGACGTGGACCGTTACGTCGGTCGTCGGCTTGCGCTCGAGGACAAACTCGATGGCGACGCTGCCACCCGCCTCCGTCGTGTAGAGGTCGGTCACGTCTTCAAAGAGCAGGCCGGCCATGGTACGCTGCTCGTCGTCGAGGATCGCAATCGGCGTCTCGATCGTGCCGACAAACGCGTCGGAGGTCTCGAAGGCAAGCTGCAGGTGCAACTGGCGCACCGGGTCGGGCGTCTGATTGTCCAACGCCTGCACGGTAACGGGCTTCGGCTCGAAGTCGTTGGCGGCCCAGCTCAGCTTGCCCCCAGCGGCGACAAAGTCGATCCCGGCACGGGCGGTATCCTGCCGCAACACGTAAGACGCCTCGATGGCGCCGTCGGCATCGGGGCGCTCGATCATGAGAGCCTCTGTGCGGCCCTCGCCCACCGTGAGGACGGGCACACTGGCGGCAAGGGGCGGCTCCGGGTCGCTCGTGAAGACCGCGCCATTGTCGCCCGCGATGATCAGGCGTCCGTCTTCGGTCGCCGCCAGGTGATAGAGGAAGGTGCTGGGCATCCGGGTCTCAAACGGGCGCTGGCCCCAGGTGGCCCCATCGTCGTCGCTGATGAGGAGGAAAAACTTGTTGCGGCTCTGCGGGTAAGGCGTGCGGTAATGACCGATGGCGACCCAGCGCGCGCCCACTTCGATGATGTCGCGGATCTCGTAGGCGAGAAAGGGGCCGGGGTTGTCGTAGTCGAAGTTGAACCGCACCTTCCAGGTCGCGCCGTGGTCGTCACTGGTCAGGATCTCGTCGTCGCCCAGCGCGACCACGCGACCGGAAGAGCCCGCAACCAGCTTCTGGATCTCGATCACCTTGGTGGAGGGGTCGCCAGACACGGTATCGAGCCCTTCGAGGCTGCGCAGGTAGGTGCTTTCCGTCCAGGTGGCTCCATTATCGGCACTCAGGTAGAGCGTGGGGTTGAAGCTCGCAAAGGAGTTGCTGGTGACGATCCAGTGCCCCGAACCGGCAAACACAGCCGCGCCCGGAGATTCGCCCCAAGGGAGGCCGACCGTGGTCTCGCTCCAGGTGTTCCCGTCGTCGTCGCTGTAGTAAAATTTGCCATTGCCGGAGATGTCTCGCCCGGTGGCCGGCAACAGGATACGGCCGGAATCGGCGCGGCGCATCAGGTAACCGGAAAAGCCGGTGGCCACATTGACCGCCCGGGTCGACCAGGTGCGCCCGTTGTCGCTACTCACCAGCAGGTTGCCACCCCCGTTCTGGGCGATGAGCAGAGTGCCGTCGCCCAGCCTCACGATCTCGCCATAGCCGTTGAAGCTGGCCAGCACCTCTTGCCAGGAGTCGCCTTGGTCGTAACTGGCCCAGAGGCAACCCCCGCCGCGCGCAAAGAGCACGCTGGCGCTCGCCCCAAGGAAATCCAGATCGGGTAAAGGCTCGAGGTCGAGGATCTTGGACCAGGAGCCGCCGCCGTTGGTCGTCTTCCACACCCGTTCGCTGGACTCGACCCCAAACGCGGTCGCGCCACTGTCGAAAGCCACCGTGCGGCCGCCCGCCGTCATCTCGTTATTAGCCAACGAAAAGCTGGTGCCCGTTTCGGTGACATAGGCCGCGCCGGTGCCCACCGCCGCGATGCTCGACCCAATCTTGGTAAAGCGGCCCCGGTAAGGCTCTTCCGATCCCA
This sequence comes from Verrucomicrobiota bacterium JB022, assembly GCA_030673845.1. Taxonomy (NCBI): domain Bacteria; kingdom Pseudomonadati; phylum Verrucomicrobiota; species Verrucomicrobiota bacterium JB022. The sequence continues at coordinate 432,010 of JAUTCQ010000017.1, read as the reverse complement.
TCCACACCCGGGAGCCGGCAAAGGGCGCATCGGCCGTAAAGAGGAAGGTCTCATCAAAGATGTTGGTATCGATCAGGCCGCTGTTACCAACGGTTACAAAGGTAGCGCCCTGGGCGATGTAAGTCCCCTCCAATACCTCAATATCGATCAGGCGCAGACGGTAGCGCTTCTCCAGATCCATCAATGATCCTTCGACGGTCACCTGGGCTTCACCCATAATGTAGCCGTTCCAGCCCGCACCATCGGCACTGTCGAGGACAGCGTTGTGGCTCACCGCCACCGCCCGGCCACCCGCCTGCGCGATCTTGCCCACCGGCCCATAACCAAAGTGAGCTTGCACCCATTGAGCGCCGCTCCGCCGGAAAATGGCCCCGCCAATGCTCCAGTAGACAAAGCCGGGGTTATTCGTCCCCGTCGTGGTGCCATAGGCCAGCAGTTCGCCGCCAGGGCCTTGCATCAACCCCGTGATGTCGACGCCGTGATACTCGCGCCCGCTCAACTGGTGCCGCGCAGAGCGGACCGGGAACGCATCCAGCGACCACGTGTTGCCGTTGTCGTTGCTGGTGACGAAATAGGTGCGCACGTAGTAGTCGAAGTAGCCTTCGCTCGACTCCTCCAGCCGACGCATGACGGCGATGAGGCTGCCGCCCGGCACTTGGTAAAGCTCTGAAAAACTGCCCCGGACCGGCACTCCATCGACTTCGATCCGGTCGTAGCGCCAGCTCGCGCCATTGTTGTCGCTGAGCATGAGGCTGCCGTGGTCGTTGATCGCGATGATGCGGCCGGAGGTGGTGACCTCCGCGAGCGAGTAGCGAAGCTGCGGCGTGCTGTCGCCGCGCGTAGTGAGCCAGTTGTCTCCCACTTTGGCCGTCACCTGAGAGAACGTTAGGCCTAGAATCGAGAGAAGGAGTAGAGCAGATCGAGACATAACGCCCATTATGAGAGCTAATAAAACCCCTGTAAAGCATCGGGCCTAAAATGAGGGTATATACATCATATCAACCTCCAGAAAACCCTCGCACTATGCCGACCAAACGGTAGCATCAGACCGTTAAATTACATTTTATTTATGCTGCGTCATTTACCGCTGATCCTCCTGGGGCTGGCCACGGCCTCCCTCACCGCCACCCCTGAATCCGACCGCGCCCTCTTCCAGCGTGTCACCGCCGAGCTCGACCTGGAAGGCCAGGCCCTGCAGTTCCAGAATATCGAAGGCTTTGTGTTGACCGGTGCCGATGTCGCCAACGAGTTGTGGCAGAGCGTGGCCATGCAGCAGAACATCCCCGTGCCGCTCGACTTCCGCTTCATCGCCACGACTTTCGGCGCCGACCGTATGGACGCCTACGGCACTTCGGTGGTGAAAATCGAAGACGGGCTCTACCGGCACCGTAGTTTCCTCCACTGGCAGGGCGAAAATGTGCCGCAATTCCTGCAGATTCTGGGAGCGGAGAATCGTGCATTCGACTCGCTGGAATGGCTGCCCGCCGGGACTGACATCGTCTTCGAAGGTCAACTGGACTACGAACCGCTGTTGCAAGGGGTCTACGCCATCGCCAACCAGATTATGGGTGAAAATGGCCCCGTGCTGCTCGATCTGCAGCTGGATCGCGAGCTGAACGAACAGGGGCTGACGGCGCGAGATGTGCTCAAAGTCCTCCAGTATCCCGTCATCTATGCACTCGATTACGATTTGGAAGCGGAGCCGTGGCAGCTTGCGCCCGACGCACCCGCGATCCCCCGTGCCTACCTCGTCCTCCGCCTGAAAGGCGGGGCAGCAGCGATGGTAAATCTTCTACCTACCTTGGCCAATCAGGCCAGCCAGGTGGAAGAGGCCGATGGCTGGGAGATTTACCACTTTGCCCCGCAGGAAGGAGGCGCGCCGATCAACCCGGCAGTCCTGGTTTCTCAGCAACCGGGCGGCGATGTCCTCTTCTCCAGCGAAGGGCTGGACGGTCTCAAGCACTGGGCACAAGGGCCGCGCCTCAAGGACGACCCTCAGTTCCGCGCCATGTTTGAAGGCGAGGTGCCCGCAGGAGTGTTATTGCGCTACATGAGCCCTGTACATGCAGACATCGCTCAAAATTTGGCGGATCAAATATTTACGCAATTGGCCGCCATGAATCCCAGTACCGCCGCCGGGGCGAACGTGGCCAAAATGTTGTATGCCCCACTCATGCAGTCGTCGGCACATGTCGCCTGGCTGACAGAAGACGGTCTGCTAGGCCGCGGCGTAAATGAGAGTGCCATCAGCCCGCAACTCGGGACGTCGACCCCCATTGTAGCGGGCATGTTCGCGGCCATGGCGATCCCGGCCTTTCAATCGGTTCGGGTATCATCCCAGCAGGGCGCAATCGAAAACAACCTGAAGCAGATCGCGCAAACCGGCCAACGCTACATCATCGAGAACGACGTGGAATCGGTCGACTACCCCACCCTCCTGCGTGAAACCTACCTGCGCGAGATCGCGCCGGTGGCGGGCGAAGACTATTCCGGGCTGATCATCTACGCAGAAGGCGGCGTGCTCGACGTCGTCGGCCCGGGCGGCGAAAGCGTCATCTGGGAGTATTAAAGGTCCAAGAAACCGAACAGGCCCCCTCTGGTGAAAGAGGGAGCCTGCAGGCGAGAGACAGGAGACAGGTGACCGGAATCGAAGAGACTAACTCAAGGCAGATTCGTGGAGCGAAGCGGTGACGGGCACCCGCTTGAGGTAGGGACGGTCGCGCTGGGCGACCTCCTTCTGCTTGGTCTCCACGTAAATTTCGCTGAGGCGGCCATAGGTCTGCTCCACGTTGTTTTGCGTATGGCGTGCGCCCTCCATCACCTCTTGCAGCACTTGCATCAGCTCGCTGGTCGCCTCGTGCAGGGAGGTGCAGGCGCCGGCCGACTCGCGGCTTTGGCTGGCCTGGCCGAGCAACCCGTCAAGCAACTGACGGTTTAGATCGCCCATCGCGTCCATGCGCTCGTCGATCTCGGCCACGGCTTGTTGGGCCTTGCGGGCGAGGCGGCGCACTTCATCGGCCACCACCGCAAACCCGGCCCCGGCTTCCCCGGCCCGGGCGGCCTCGATGGAGGCATTGAGCGCCAGCAGGTTGGTCGAGTCGGCGATGGTGCGGATGGTCGAAAGGATTTCCTCAGCCTGCCCGGAGAGGGTTTGCGCGTTGGCGCGGATGTCTTCGGTCGAGCTTTCGAGGTTGCGCTTGTTGTCGACGAGGTTGCGGCTCATCACGGCCAGCTTTTCGTTCATGCCGTTGGCATGGCTATGGGCGGCGCCGAGGCGTTCGCTCGTCTGACGCGTATCGGCCTCCAGCTGCTGGAGATTCTCCTCCAGGTGGGCTTGCGAGCGCTGCACGATCTGTGCGTTGCGTTCGAGCGCGCTGTCGACGGCGGCAAGGAGGCGGTTGAAGCTGCGGGCAAGGTCGCCCACTTCGGTCCCGATTTCGACGGACACGCGACGCTCGTAGTTACCCGAGCGGGAGATGTCTTCCATCGACGCCGCCAAGTCGAGCAAACTGGAGCTGCTTCCGTGCTCGGCCAGGTTGAGCCCGAGGGCTTCGTCTTCGGGGTCGACCCGCAGCGGCATCACACGGTTCAGGAGGCTGAAGACTACGAAGGCACCGCCGAAGGCCCAGCCAAAGGCCACCAGCGCACCCAGCGCCTGCACGCCGATCATGGCGATGCGGGTCGTATCTTCGGGCAATTCGACCGCAAAGAGGCCAACCGCGAGCGTGCCCCACACGCCGCACATGGCGTGGGCCGGCACCGCGCCCACCACGTCGTCGACGCGCATGGCTTCGAGCAGTTTGCCGCCCAGCTCGAGCAATACCCCGGCCACGATGCCGATGATGATCGCCCCACCCGCCGACACTGCGTCGCAACCGGCCGTGATCCCCACGAGGCCCGCGATGGTGCCATTGGCGAGGCTGACGGCCTGGACTTTCTTGCTCGGGTCGAAAATCGCACTGGTAATACCCGCGAAGAGCGAGCCTGCGCAACCGGCCAGCATGGTGTTCACCGCGATGCTCGCAATGGCGCCCGACACTTCGAGCGTGCTGCCGGCGTTGAAGCCGAACCAGCCAAAGAACAGCAGCAAGACGCCGATGTAGACCAGGATCACGCTGTGCGGCTGGATCTGCCGCGCGTTGCCCTTCTCATCGAAGCGCTCGCGACGCGGGCCGACCACGACAGCAGCGGCGAGGGCCACCCAGCCCCCAATGCTGTGCACGACCGTCGAGCCCGCAAAGTCGTGAAAGCCGCGTGCCTCCAGCCAGCCGCCCGCCGCGTCGCCATAGAAAAGGCTGCCCCAGGCCCAGTGGCCGAAAACTGGGTAGATGATCGCGATGGTGAAACCGGCAATACAAAGGTAGGCCCAGAAGCGCGTGCGCTCGGCAATAGCGCCGCTCACAATGGTGGCGCTGGTGCCGGCAAACATCGTCTGGAAGAAAAAGAACGCGGCCAGCTCGGCATTGCTGCCAAAGTGCGGCATCCAATCCGTCGTGCCGAAGAGGTGGCCGAAGCCTTGGTTGTGGCCAAACATGAGGCCAAAGCCGAAGAGCCAGAAAAGAAGCGCGCCGAGAATGAAGTCGCCCAGGTTTTTCACCGCGACGTTGATCGAGCTTTTCGCGCGCGACATGCCGCTCTCCAGACAAAGAAAGCCCGCCTGCATCAGAAACACCAGCGCGCTGGCGATCATGATCCACGCCAGGTCGAGGTGGTGCTGGACGAGCGAAATCCCCTCGGCCATGTCTTGCGCACTCAAAAGGGAGGGCAGTAGCAGCAGGGCGCCCCCCGTCACCCCTCTCCGCCATCCACGCGGGGCGGAGCAATCATAGATGTGTCTCGCAGTGATCATCGCACCCCTCATAGGGCATACGCCATGCCTCCGGGAGCGACTGAGGAAAATTGCCTAAAGATTACCACCGTTGGTTGGCATCACCGCCTTTTTACATTTGGGGCAGGCAATTTTTGGGCAGATTCCTTCGTGAGGCTCAAGTCGTGCGGCTGCGGGTCGACCTAAGATGGGTCCGAAGTTTGCGGGCCTGTCGAAAAACAGTCTGGGGGCGCGGCCAAGCCTCCGCGTCGCCATAGCGGATCAGCAAAAGCTGTTCGCACACGGCCCTGGAAGCCTCCGGATCGGCCCCCGCAGGCAGGCCCTCCAGGCGCCGCAGCCACATGCCCGCCCGCTTGCGTGCCGGCTCCAGCCCGCCGGGCCGCGCGGCTCGATGCTTCGCCCAAGCCACCCACAGCATACGCAGGCCCAGCCACGCCATCAGGGTGATGAGGATCTGCAAGGCGAGGTGCCCCAGTTTGCCCCAGCTGAGCCCTTCGGCCCACCAGGTGCGCAGCCCTTGCCACCACTCCGCCAAACGCTCGCGCAACGACGGGCCCATCTTTTTAAAGGAGTCGCGCAGCCCTTCGAGCATCGCCTGTTGCTGGTTCTGGTCAAAGCTGACGACGCGGCGGTACCACATCACGCGCAGGCTGTCGATGTAGGCCCCCAGCGTGTCGTCGATCTGGCTCTCGCGCCGCCCCTGGTCCTGCTGCTGGCTCTGCTCACCCAGCAGGCCGCGGCTGGGCGTCGGGTCGGCCCGCACCCACCCCAGCTCGGGATCGAAAAACTCTACCCAGGCATGCGCGTGGCGGTTGCGCACCATGATGTAGTGCTCGTAAGGGTTCCAGTCGCCGCCCGCAAAGCCCGTGACCATGCGGGCGGGGATGCCGGCCTCGCGCGCCAGCAGGATCAGCGCCCCGGCATACAGCTCGCAGTGGCCCGGCAGACCGGCCTCGATCCAGCGGCAGATCCGGTTGTCCGTCCAACCTTCGTCGGGCATGGTCACACTCGTCGAATAGCCCCGATCGCGTTGGAGAAAGGCGGTGGCGTGCGTGATGAAGGTGTTCGGCCCCAGATCTTCGCCCTTTTCAATCTCGGCTACCCAGCGGGCCAAGGCCGCGCGAGCCGCAGCCTCTTGCGGCCCGGCCAGCGTCGTGGCGGGATAGCCCAGGCGGTCCGCCTCCGGGGCCTCTTCCTCCAGTGGCTCCGGGTCCAGCCGCGCAAACCAGTTCAACTCTCGGGTAAAGGCCGGGATGTAGCGGGAGTTGGGGGCTAAGTTTTCCAGCCGGTAAAAGAGCACGTTGTTTTGCGCCTCCTGCAGCCGGATCGTCCGGGCAGGATAGCTGTAGCCGACCGACATCTCACTTTGCAGGCGGAGCTGGCCAAAGGGGCCGGGCAACGGCAGGTAACGGCTCAAGCCACCCTCGAAGTAGAAAGTCCACGTCTGCCCGGTATCGCCTTCGCTACGAAAAGGGCCCTCGCCGGAGAAGCTGTTCAGGTCGCGAAAACGGCTGGTGGCCTGGAGCGAGCGGGAGGCCCGAAAGCCCTCGCCTGTAAACTCGTCGAGCACGAGCATGCGCCAGTAAGGGTTGGACGGCGGGGTATCTCCACCCACATCCACGCGCAAGGCAATCGTCTCGTCGTCGAGCAGGTCGACCACGTCGCCATACTCCACCTCTTCGCTCAACCCCGGCAGCCCCGCCGTCGTGCTGAGCCTGGCAAACGGAAGCTGCTGGCCCAGGTCGAAGCGCGGCAGCGAGATGAAGATCAGCGAAGCAAAGCCCGTCAGCCCGAAGAAGAGCAGCGTGCTGAGACCAAGCAGGCGGGGATGCAGCACCTGCCGCAGGTAGCGCAGCAGCTCCACCCACCGAAAATGCTTCCAGCGATCGGGATCGACCTCCTGCTCGTCCACGTAGTTCTCGGACAGGTTGATCGTAAAGAGCTGGAACAGCGCTACCGGCGTGAAAAGCAGCACCTGGAGCGCGAAACTCAGCTCCATACTCAGCACCCCTGTCGCGATGACTAAAAATAGACAGAGCAGGAGCAGTTGCAGATCTTCCCGCCGCTGGCGCTCCTGCACCGCCCGCAAGATCGTGAGGAAAAGGATCATGCGCACCAGCGGGGCGAGGACGTCGCCTGCCGCCAGCACAAAATCCGTCACGATGATGATGATCAGCACCGGGGTGACGCTCTTCCATGCCCATGCCGGGACCCGTCGCGAGAGCTGGGGCCACAACATGACGCCGCCCACCGCCAGCATCCCAAGCGTCACCCACAGCTCGGCACCCAGCCCGAGGCTGAAGACCCCCGCCATCGCGATCAGGGCCATCAGACCACCCAGCAGCCATTTCAGCTGCTGCAGGTAGCGGAATTCAAGCTTCGCCTGCAGGTTGGCCATGGATATAGGCGCGGACTTGCTCCCCGGCACCGGGGCCGAAAGTCACGCGTGGTTGGTGAGGGTAATCGCGAGGTGCGGGTGGCTCCGTCGGCTCCAGCCGCGAGAGGGCGCTGAGCACCTGCTGAAGCTCGGGCAGGTGCTGCACAGGCTGCGGCGGTTGATCGTTAAGGATCACACCCGCCAGCCGCCCTTGCTGGAAAAGGTCTTCCGCGAGGGTCGCGACAAAGCTGCAATAGCGCTCGAATTGTGGGCCGGGCTCCCACACGCGCGACGAGCTGCCGACCTCCAGCCAATAGCGCGCCTGGCTCTCCTCAGCGGTCTCGCGCACCATCAGGCGCCCCTGCCGCGCGGTAGCCTTCCAGCTCACCTGCCGCAGGGCATCGCCGGGGCGGTAAAGGCGCAGGTTCATCAGCTCTGCACCGCCCCCCGCCCGAGTCTGGCGCTCCCCCACCCGCAGGTGTCGAGAGCTCGCGGCGGGCGTCCAGGAGTAGCGGCACCGAGCGGGCCACACCTCGACCTCTTCGCGCTGCGTCCATTCGATACTCTTGCGCAAAAAGCCGAAGGGGAACTTGGAAATGATGCTGTGCAGCCCCAGCGTTTCGAGCCCGCGCTGCGTGGGCGTCAGTTGCCAAGTGAGCTGCCGCGTCTCTTGCGGGCCGAGGGGGCGCAGGAGTGGCAGAGTCGTGCCGGCATCCTGCTTTTGCGCGAGCAGGTAAAACCAGAGGCTGTAGATGGGTAAGTAACGGTTGCGGTTGAAGACCTCCACCTGCACCGGCGCGGTCTCGCCGACCCGGAAGTGACCTTCGACCCGCATCCGCCAGCGCGCCCCTTTGAAGTTGAGCCACGAGAGCACCCCGCTGAGCAACAGGCACGACAGCAGCAGCGCCAGCGCCAGATAGAGCATGTTGTGGCTGGTATTGAAGGCAGCCGAGCCCAGCCCAACCGAGATGAAAACCAGCAGCAGGCCGATCCGCGTCATGCGCGTGCGGTGGCCGCGCGGCGGCTTGACCATGTGCCAGAGCACCCGAGCGCCGTTGCGCAGGGGCGAGCGGCCAACGAAGTAGCCCGGGTCGGCCCACTCGCGCCCGGTACGCGTCCACCAGTTTGGCGCTGCGGCGGGGTCAGGGGGCATCGGGGCGGGCATGGCTGCGCGCGGCCAAGTCGAGCAGAGCCTGACCCGTCACGCGCTGGGTCGTCCATTCTTCGAGCGGCATGGCGCCATTGGCACGGTAGAAGGCCAGTGCGGGCTCGTTCCAATCCAGCACCGCCCATTCGAGGCGGCCGCATTGCCGCTCGACGGCGACGGCGGCCACAAAACGCAGCAGCGCACTGCCGATGCCGTGCCCCCGCAAGGTAGGCAAGACGAAGATATCCTCGATGTAGATGCCGGGCCGCCCCAGGAAAGTCGAATAGGTGTGGAAATACAGGCTGAAGCCCGCCGGCTGCCCCTGCCACTCCGCGATTACCGCCTCGGCGTAGCGTCGCTCACCAAACAAGGTGGCGCGCAGCTGCTCGGGCGTCGCCTCCACCTCGTGCTCGAGATGCTCGTAGATAGCAAGCCCCCGGATCAACTCCAGCAGAGTCTCAGCATCCGCCGGCTGGGCGGCTCGCAAAACGAGATCGGGATGGTCGGTAACGTAGCGCATGAGAAGAAGTGGCTTAAACCGGCTGCGGCAGGTGGTCGAGGATGCGGTGCAGCGCCGCTTCGACCAAGCGGTGCGCCTCCAGGCTGTCGGTGGCCGGTCGGTGCAAAGTCAGGCGGTGGGCCAGCACCGGCGGCACCATGTCGGCCACGTCCTGCGGGGTGATGAAGGAGCGGCCGCGCAGGAGGGCACAGGCTTGGGCGGCAGTCTTGAGCGCGATGCTGCCACGGGTCGATACCCCGGCACGAAATTCGGACTCGGTGCGGGTGGCACTGACGATCTTCAGCAGGTAATCCAACACCGTAGGCTCGCAAAAGACATGTTGCACGTAGCCTTGCAGCTCCAGCACCTCCTCGCGGGTGATTACCGGCTCAGTCGGGATCGCGTCGTAGTGCTGGAAGCCGCGCTGGAGGATCCGCAGCTCGTCCTCGAATTGCGGGTAGCCCATTTCGAGGCGCAGGAGAAAACGGTCCATCTGGCTCTCGGGCAAGGGAAAGGTGCCTTCGTAGTCGACGGGATTTTGGGTCGCAAAGACCATAAATGGCTCGCCCACCGCGTGGGTCTGGCCGTCGACAGATACCTTGCCCCGGTCCATGGCCTCAAGCAGCGCCGACTGGGTCTTCGGCGTCGTCCGGTTGATTTCGTCGGCCAGGAGGATGTTGGTAAAGAGGGGGCCGCGCTTGAAGACGAACTCCCGCTGGCGCTCGTCGTAAACCGAGACGCCAATTACGTCGCTCGGCAACAGATCGCTGGTAAACTGCACGCGGGCAAAATCACAGTCGATGGAGCGGGCCAGCGAATAGGCCAAGGTCGTTTTGCCGAGCCCGGGCAAGTCTTCCATCAACAGGTGGCCGCCCGCCAGCAGGCCGATGAGCACGCGCTCCACCACCTGGTCTTTGCCTTTGATGACTTGCGTGATGTTGGTGCGAACGCGGTCGAGTGCCGCTTTGACGCGTGGTGTCGGTATGACGCTAGCTTTCATGCCCTTGCGCCAGAATACGCCGAGGTGGTGGCATGTCCACGCCGGATCGCGTTTTTCTCCTCGCGTCGGCGCTGGAGGCTTTCCACCAAGGCGGGTACTTCTTCCAGCCAGCCATCGGGCAAGGCCGATAGCAGCTCGCCAATACGCTCGCGGTAGAGCCCGAAGTCGTAGTTCGCAGAACCGGCCAGGTAGAGCAGCAAACTGTCGCGGCGAATGGAGATGCGCCGCCGCTGTTCCTTGCCCCGACCCGATCTGCCGTTGTGGCGGTGCCCCAGGAGCTTGCGCTGCTCAAAGGCGTCACGCACATACTGGGGGCTCACTTCCAGGATTTCCGCCACCTCCTGCACACTAAACCACACCTGCCCCACCGGCAGTAGCGACCGGTAGTCGTCCAACTTGGAGATATCTGCACCGGACTGATTCATGTGAACATAAAAACACTTCTCATGTTTACTGGCAAGGCAAATGACCTCCATGGACGCCGGTGAGAAAACAGAAAAGCCCGACCAAAAGTGGTCGGGCTTTTTGAAAAATAAGCTTCGAAAAAACGAGTGCTTAAAGGGCCGGACGGGAGATCAGGCCGGTCGAAGCATCCGGGTTGGCATTGCGCCAGGAACCGTTTTGCTGCTGTTCGAAGGCATAGAAGAACTTCGCTTCACCTTGGTTACGAGTGGTCTTGGTGTAGACCCAGGTGCTCAACTCGTCGATCCAGAGGTAAGCGGCAGCGGATTGGGGAGCCGCTTCACCGAAGAGCACCCAGCCCCATTCGGGCGAGTAGATCCACGGGAAGGAAGCGGTGTAGAACCAGCTCATGCCGTCGGTGAAGGTCCAGTCGTCGCCGTTGTTATAGAACCAGCGGAAGAGGTTCGGGTTGAACACCCACTCTTCGTCGTCAGGCGTCAACGTCGGTTGTTCGCCCACATTGCTGTCCATGAAGTCAGGCACCATGTCGGTGTCCTTGTCCACGAAGTAGTTCAGGACGAACTTCGTCACGGCCATGTCAGCCGAAGCCGAGGCGTCGCTCAGGCTGGCGAAGCCGGTCAAAGTCGCGTAGGAACGCTCGAAGGTCGTCGCTTCGAACTGCCAGGTCGAGGTGCCGTCGGTCAGGGCGAAAGCGGAGAGTTCGATCTCGCTTTGGCTCTTAACCGTGTAAGTGGCATTACCGGTATACGTGCTGCCGCCCGCGCTGAACGAGAGAGCAATCGTATCGGTGTCGGTGTTAACGGTGCTTTCGCCTTCACCCGCGTCGAGGGGGTTCAGGGAAGCAGCTTCAGGGAACGCACCGGCGCGGGGGATGATGCCCACGATCGGGGAGGACACGCTGCCGCTCGGAACCGGCACAGCGGCGTCGAGCTTGAGCACGACCTTACCGGTATCGGCGGTGGCGCCGCTGGAAAGAGTCACACCCGTGTATTCGCCTTCGTAGACGGTATCGGAGTCACCCACCGGCATCAGGTCAGTGACCAGGATGTGGGTGGATGCGGAAGCGTCCGCGGCGGTCGAAACGAGGAAATCGAGGGAGGCGCCGGAAAGGACTTGGTCCAGGGTAGTTGCCGGCTTGAAACCAGTGGTCGTGGCGGTGAAGGAGGTGGTTTCTGCGTGCGCGAGCAGAGGCAGACCGGCCATCACTGCTACAGCCAATGCCTTTTGGGGAGTTTGCAATCGAGAGATGAACATGTTGGAACGTGAAGGTATGATGGTGACTTAGTACGGCCAGTCAGGGTGAGATAAATCATTAAGTCTCCATCGCTAGGATGCAAGCCCTAAAGTGAAGATCATTGCAGGCGATCGTTTTGTTCGCCCATTCCAATAGCGGCAGCACTGAGGGCTTCCTTAAGGCGGGAGATGACAATGGGTTTGGTCAAGTAATCGTCGACCCCGGCCGCGAGGCAGCGTTCGCGATCTTCCTTCAGGGCCAGGGCCGTGAGGGCGATAATGTGGATGCCGCGTTGAGATTCGCCCGCATCTCCGCGTCGCAAGCGGCGGGTCACTTCAATGCCGTCGAGGTAGGCCATCTGGACGTCGAGCAGCACGGCATCGTAGGGGCGGGCGGCAATGGCGGAAAGCAGTTCGCGCCCATCCTGCACCAGGTCGGGAGAGTAGCCGAGCTTGAGCAGCACCTCTCGGGCGAGCCTGCTGTTTACGGCGTCGTCTTCAGCCAGGAGCAGGCGCAGCGGGTAGCGCTCGGCAAAGCTGCGATCCAGCTCACGGGTTTCGGAAGTCGCCAACGTGTTGGAAGAGCGTGAACCGCCATGTTCCATCATTACGGTGACATGGAAGACGCTGCCCTGCCCCACCTCGCTGTTGACCCAGACGCGCCCGCCCATGCGCTCCGCCAGGCGGCGGCAGATCGTCAACCCGAGGCCGGTGCCGCCGTATTCGCGGGTGGTGGAAGAATCGACCTGAGTAAAGGCTTCGAAGAGGTCGCCCAGTTTGTTTTCGGGGATGCCGATCCCGGTGTCGCGCACCTGCAGGTAGATCTCGGACTGCCGGTCGTCGACGGGGATCACCTTGACGCGCACGTGCACGGAGCCCTTGGGGGTAAACTTGACCGCGTTGCTTACCAGATTGAGCACGATTTGGCGAAAACGCAGGGGATCGCCAATGTAGAGGCCGTCGGAGTCGTCCTCGATATCGTAATCCAGCTTCAGGCCCTTCTCCTTCGCCTTGGCGAGGAAGATTTCGAGCACCTCCATGATGCAGGTTTCGAGGCGGAAGGTGGTGAACTCGAGATCGACCTGCGTGCTTTCGAGCTTGGAAAAGTCGAGGATGTTGTTGATCAGCTCCAACAGGTCGCGGCCGCTACGATTGACGATGTTGAGGTATTCCTCCTGCTCGGGCTTCAACTCGGTCTGCGCCAACAAGTCCGTAAAGCCAAGGATGGCGTTCATGGGCGTACGGATCTCGTGGCTCATCATCGCCAGGAACATGCTCTTGGCCTGATTGGCGCTGTCGGCCGCTTCTTTCGCCGTCTTGAGCGCGTCTTCGATTCGTTTCGTTTCGAGGTAGCCGCCGATACTGCCGGCGAGGCTGCTGAGAGCGCGGCGAGTCTGCGTGTCCCAATCGCGATCATCGCGGCAGCTGCCAAGGTTGAGGAAGCCCCACAGATCGCCCGCGACAAAGACGGGCACCGCGAGCGCGCTACGCGTGCGAGTGCGGGCCAGCCAATCTCGCAAGCCGGCGGGGCATTGCTCGCGCCCGTAGACTTGAGGGGCGCCGCTTTGCAGGGTGGGGTACCAGGCAGGGAGGTGCGAATCGTAAAGCAATGTGCGGGCCGGGTCGTGCTCTTGGGTGGCAAAAGCGGGTTCGCTGGCCCACTCGTAGCGCAGAGAGCTCAGGCGGTCCTGTGTTTCGGAGTCGCGCCCGTTTTCGTAGAGGCCCACGCGGTCGAGCTCCAGGCCTTGGCCGATCAGGCGCAAGGTGGTCGCAATGCCCGTTTCGAAATTCTTGACCTTCAGCAGGTTTTCCTCCGCCTCGGTTACGGCTTGCAGCAGTTGGTCGCGTGCGCGCAGCTGGCTCGTGATAAATTGCGTCTGCGTGATGTCGTAGGCCACCCAGATGACGCATGGCAGCTGCCCCTCGCTCTGCGCCATGGCAGCAATGCGCCCTTCAAACCACAGGCGGCGCCCGTTGAACTCCATGCTGTAGCGGTAGATCTGCAGCTCGCGGCTTTCCAGCGCCCGGTGGACGACGCGCATAAACTGGTCGCAAGTGTCCTGGGGGTAGATGTCGTACATCCGCAGGCCCTTGAGACGTGCCGCGCGCTCACGGAAGAAGCCGGTGCGGGGCACGAACACCTCCTGATACACGCCGCGTTCGTCGACCACAAAAGCGAGATCGGGCATGGCCTCAATAAAGCCGCGCAGACGCTCTTCGTTGATGCGCACGTGATCTTCGCGGTTTTTGACTTCGGTGAGCACGGCGGCAAGGAACAGTGCAGTGGTGCTGAGCACGCCCACGAAGACCCATAGATAACCGGGAGGCTGCGTGATCGTTTTGGTCGCCTCCGGCCCGATGACCTCCCGCAGCTCCCAGACCGCCATCATCGCCACGATAAAGATGCCGACTGTCGCCCCACGTTGGCCAAAGCGGATGGCCGCCCACGCCATGAGGGGGAACATCGTCAGCTCCAGCGGGTAGCGGAGGGTGTCGCTGGGGGCCCAGTTGCGGAAAATGAGCGCGCCGAGGAAAATGAGCAGGGCCAGCCATACCAATACCTCCAGCGTCTGAGCGTTGCGCCAGTTGATCCGCGTGCGCGCATGCCAGACGAGCAGCACCGGCGTCACCACGAGCACCCCGAGTGCGTCGCTGAGCCAGCGCACCGCCCACATCTGCTCGAAGCTGCGGTGCATATCGAGGTGCAGGTATTTTAAACTGTAGATGGAGAGGTAGGAGCTGATGATGGGGGCTGCAATCACCGCCGCCAGCAGGAACCAGATCACGTCCTGCAACCGCTCCATCGCTGCATCGAAGCGCGCGATCTCCTTCAAGACAAACGCGCTGACCCCCGCAGTGAGCACGTAGCCGATGGACGACACGAGGGCCGAGGGCACGCTGCCCGCCCCTTCGAGGAAGCGCACGCAAAAGGCACCGGCTGCCACCGCCCAGAGGTAGCGGTAGCCACCACGCAGGACGATGAGCAGGCCCAAACCGGCTGGCGGCCAGATCAGTGGGGCGAATTGCTCCCACAACGCCACTTCCAGCCCCATCCCGCCCGCACCCAGATACAGCGCGACACAGAGGATGAACTTCAGGAGATACTCTAGCCCGGCACGAGCATTCCTGGGGGTCAACCTGGGTTGGCGAAGAGCAAAAAATCGAGACATAACTTCATATCCACCCAAATGGAACGTAAGGGTGTGCGCAAAAGGATTATCAACGACAATGCCTTCGTAAGCCGCATCCGAAGGCTTGGCAATGCTTGTCACCCCGGGAGAATCGCCTAGTAATATGGGTATGCCAATTTACGTGTACGAAGTGGTCTTGCCCGATGGCAGCGGTGGCGACCGTTTTGAGCTGCAGCAGTCGATGAAAGAGGCCGCGTTGACGGAGCATCCGCTGACCGGCGAGCCGGTGCGCCGCGTCATCCTCTCCCCCAACCTCTCGACCAAACACACGCCGGGCAAAGAAAAATCCCGCCTCGACAACAAGAACGTCGAAAAGGCGGGCTTTACCAAATACGAGCGCGACAAGCTCACCGGCACCTACCACCGCGTCGCCGGCAAGCAAGGCCCGCAGACCTTCAAGCCCAATTGAGGCATCATGAACGGTCTACTCATTAACCAGAAAATTCAGAAAAAAGGAGAGGTTGAGAAGCTGACGGTCAGCATAACCCTTTCCTGAAGCCCTTTCTGTCTTTTCTGTTTTTTCTGGTTAATCCCCACGTCCAGCCTACCTTTCGGCCACGGCTTGCAGGATGCGTTCGCTGACGCCGATGCCGCGTTCGAACATCTGCAGGTCGAAGCTCTCGTTGGGCGCGTGGAGGTTGTCGACCGGCGTGAACATGCCAAACATGAGCGAGTCGACGCCCAGCACGCGCTTCAGGTCGCCAATGATCGGCACGCTGCCGCCTTCGCGCAGGTAGAGCGGCGGCTTGGGGAAGATCTCGCGGATCGCGGCGTCTGCCCCGTCGAAGGCGCGGGCGAGCGAGGGGTGCTGGTCCTCCGGGGTATCCGGGCGATGGGGCGGCACCACGCGGTAGGGGTTGCCGTTGTGGCCGCGCACGACCTTCAGCTTCACTTGCGGCGGGCAACGCTCTTCAAGGGCTTTCGCCACTTTCGAGGCGATGTCGTCGGCGGTCTGGCTGGCCACGAGGCGGCAGCTGATCTTCACGAATGCCTTGGAGGGCACGATCGTCTTGCTGCCTTCGCCCTGGTAGCCGCCGCCGATGCCGTTGAACTCCAGCGTGGGCCAGAGGCGGGTCGCTTCAGCCGGGGGCACACCCTTGACGGTGTAAAAATCGTTCACGCCGAGGCGCTGCTGGTAGGCTTCCTGATCCGCGGAGAGGCGGCCGATCTCGTCACGCTCCCACTGGTGCGTCTCGACCACGTCGTCATAGAAGCCGGGGACGTTGACGCTGCCGTCTTCGTTGTGCAGCGAAGCGCAGAGGCGGGAGAGCGCCACGATGGGGTTCATGACCGCGCCGCCGTGAATGCCGCTGTGCAAGTCGCTGTTCGGACCGGTCACTTCGACTTCGAGCGTCACGATGCCGCGCAGCGCCGTGGTGATCGCGATCTGCTCCGTGCTGGGGCTGAGGGTATCGGTCAGCAGCACGAAATCGGCCTGCAGGCGGTCCTTGTAGTCTTCGAGGATCTTCGGGAACGACGGGCTGCCGATCTCTTCCTCGCCCTCGATCAGGAACGAGATGCGCAAGGGCAAGTCGGGTTGGCGCTCGAGCAGGCGGGCGACCGCTGCCACGTGGACCATCAGCGGGCCCTTGTTGTCGGCCGCACCGCGCCCATAGAGGCGCCCGTCCTTGATCACCGGGTCGAAGGGCTTCGTGTGCCAGAGGTTGAAGGGGTCGGCCGGCTGCACGTCGTAGTGGCCGTAAATGATAACGTGCGGCCACTCCTTCGGACCGTCGCGGTGAGCGAGCACGACTGGGTGCAGCGGCGTCGCGAGGATATCGACCTCAAAGCCGATATCGCGCAGCAGCCCGGCGATGAAATCGCGGGCTCCCGCCATGCCGTCGTTGTAAGACGGGTCGGTGGAGACGCTGGGGTGGCGGATAAATTCCTGGATGGCCGCGACGGGATCGAACATGGCTCTACCCATAGGCGAAACCCGGGCCGCTTGGCGAGTGCCAAGCATAAAAAACCCGCCGCCCTTCTTCGGGATGCAGCGGGTGAAAAAGCTCTGGGCGTCTTCCCCTACTGCACGCGCAGCGTGTCGCTGCCGAAGCGGTCGCGCAGGACTTCGGGGATCGTGACGCTGCCGTCTTCGTTGAGGAAGTTTTCGAGGATCGAGCCGAGCACGCGCGGGATGGCGAGGCCGGAGCCGTTAAGCGTGTGCACGACGCGGGGCTTGTCCTGACCTTCGCGGAAGCGGATGTTGGCGCGGCGGGCCTGGAAGTCCGTAAAGTTGCTGATGCTGGAGACTTCGAGCCAACGCTTTTGCCCGGCAGCCCAGACTTCGAGGTCGTACTGCTTCGAGTGGGGGAAGCCGATGTCGCCGCTGCAGATCGAGAGCACGCGGTAGGGCAGGCCCAGCTTTTGCAGGAGCGTCTCGGCATGGGCGCGCAGGTGCTCCAGCTCGTCGAAGCTCTTGTCGGGGTGGACCCACTTGACCAGCTCCACCTTGTCGAACTGGTGCACGCGGTTGAGGCCGCGCACGTCCTTGCCGTAGCTGCCGGCTTCGCGGCGGAAGCAGGGGGTGTAGGCGCAGGCGTAGACGGGCAGTTGGGCGGCGTCGAGAATCTCGTCGCGGTAGAGATTCGTCACCGGCACCTCAGCCGTCGGGATGAGGTAGAGGTCGTCGCCGGTGGCGTGGTACATCTGGCCCTCCTTGTCCGGCAGCTGGCCGGTGGCGAGGGCGCTGGCGGGGTTGACCACGATGGGCGGCATGACTTCGGTGAAGCCGGCGGCCGTGTTTTCATCGAGGAAGAAATTGAGCAGCGAGCGCACGAGGCGCGCGACGGGGCCGACGAAGAACGGGAAACCGCTGCCGGTGACCTTGGTGCCGCGCTCGAGGTCGACATACTTCGAGAACCACTCGATGTCGTAGTGCGGGCGGGCGTGGGCGCTGAGGCTCGCGATGTCGCCCCAGGTGCTGTGGACGACGTTGTCGCTCTCGTTGTGGCCCACCGGCACACTGGGGTGCGGGATGTTGGGCACCTGCAGGTAAGCGGCCTGGAAAGCCTTTTCGGCCTCATCCTGCTTGGCTTCGAGCTCTTTGACCTGGCCCGAAATCGCCTTCATCTCCTGGACCTTGGCGAGGAACTCCGGGGAGCCCTTCTTGAGTTGCGCCATCTCCTGGTTGGCCGCCTTTTGCTGCGCGCGCAGGGTTTCAAACTCGGTCACCATCTCGCGGCGCTGCCGGTCCAGCTCCACCACGCGGTCGAGGTCGACCTCGAACTTCTTGGTGGCCAGCGCGGCCCGGATCGACTCCACGTTATCCCGGAAATACTTCAGGTCCAGCATGAGAAGCGTCAGACTGCCACGCGCGCGGAGAGGCGCAAGGGTTTTTCGCGGGCGGGCGGTGGGTCGATCGCAAAATGCGTTATCCCTATCCTTCTGCGCCCAGGCATGAAAAGACCGCTTCTCCTCAGGAAAAGCGGTCGGGGCAAGAGCACTGTAAACGCGATTAACGCTGCTGACGGCGGCGCCAGGCGACGAGGCCCAGCGCGGCAAGCCCACCCAAGGCGGCATAGGTCGCGGGCTCGGGCACAGCAGCCGAGTAAGGCGCGGCGCTGAGCGTCGCCGACGAGGCATCGTAGCTGACCGCGCCACTGTCGTTGGCCTCAAAAGTAAAGGGCCATGTAAAGACACCCAGGCCATCGAAATCGCTGGCCACGGCTATATCTCCAGGAAGCACGGTCTTCCCCAGACTATCGAGCAACCCAAGGCCTGAGGTGATGGTGATGCCCTCCTCGGTGGTCCAGGTGGGAAATGCGGAGGGTGCCTGGATCGGCAGGTAACCGCCCCCCGCAAAAACTACGATCACCGGAAACGATTCAGCTAGCTGGAGATCGTAAGTCCCATCAAGACCGCCCGAAGAATTTTCGATCGTCAACTGCACCGAGGCGAGGGCCAGGCTCGGATCGCCATTCGCGTTCTCGAAATAGACGTCGGAGGCGGTGATCATCGTATAGGTGAACGTGGAGCCCACCAGGCCGTAAGAATCTTCCGTCGTGCTGGGCTGGAAGCTGAAGCTGAGCTCAATGGACGCTGAAGCGGAAGCCACCGGCAAGAGGAAGAGGGCGAGAAGAGAAGATAGTCGCATACGCCAACAGATATCGAAGGCAAAATGCAACTGCGTCTAGCCTAAAGGGTGGTAAGAACTTGTAAAACGTACCACGCTACGCCTAACGCACAAACACACAGAAATCTCACTATGTATTGGCTATTACCCGTTACCTTTGCGGTTGCTGCGCTTCCGCCAGGTTTTCGGTGCGGTTGCGGGTGAGGAAGTCGTAGACCGCTTCGTTGGGTGGGTTGGCGAGCAGTTCGCGAGGGTTGCCGACGGCCGTCAGCGTGCGCTCCTTCGCGTCGAGGAAGATCGCGCGGTCGACGATGGCGAAGATGCTGGAAAGCTCGTGCGTCACGATCACCACCGTGGCGCCGAGGCTGTCCCGCAGTTGCAGGATGGTGTCGTCGAGCCGGCGTGAGGTGATGGGATCGAGACCGGCAGAGGGCTCGTCGAAGAACAGGATGTCGGGGTCGAGGGCCATGGCGCGGGCGAGGCCGGCGCGCTTGCGCATGCCGCCGCTGAGGCCGCTGGGGTAGTAGTTTTCGAACCCTCGCAGGCCGACGAGCGCCAGCTTGTAGCTGACGATGTGGGCAATCTCGCGGGGGCCGAGCTGCGTGTATTCCTGCAGGGGCAGTGCGACATTTTCCGCCACCGTCATGGAGCTCCAGAGCGCGCCCTGCTGGTAGAGCACGCCAAAGCGGCGCTGCATGGCGTTGCGACCGTCCGGGCCGGCTTGGGTGAAGCTCTTGCCGTCGTAGAACACTTCGCCCTTGGCCGGCTCCTTGAGCCCGATGAGGTGCTTGAGCAGGGTGCTCTTGCCGCAGCC
This sequence comes from Verrucomicrobiota bacterium JB022, assembly GCA_030673845.1. Classification (NCBI taxonomy): domain Bacteria; kingdom Pseudomonadati; phylum Verrucomicrobiota; species Verrucomicrobiota bacterium JB022. Next base: position 412,426 of record JAUTCQ010000017.1, on the reverse strand, counting down.
GGAGCCGCCCATGATGGCGAGAATTTCCCCTGCGCGGACGGAAAAGCCGACGTCGCGCTGCACGACAAAGCTGCCGTACGCCATCGTCAGATCCTTTACCTCAATGCGCGCGCCTCCGTCGTCCATGCAGCGCTAGGGTGAATCGACCCCGACGCAAGTGCAAGCCCAGGCCACATATTAGCACCGCAACTGAGACACATTCTTGAATTTATCCTTGCCTCAATACGAATGAGATTCAGTTTCATGTCCCCTCAGTCACTGATCCCTATCAGTGCGTCTCTTTTCAGCTTTGTCATGAAAGACACCTCGTCGGTCCCCGTCTCTTCCACGTCCACTTCGCTCCGCTCGACGGATGCCCTGCAGCCGAGCCTCGGCGCTTCGCTGCTCGCATCGCCGGACGGCCTCACGCACGCCTACCGCGCCCCCCGCAATGCGGCGCTGCTCGGCTCGCTCGTGATGGCCGGCGCGTCCCTGCATGGTCAGGCGACCAGCAACGAAGCCACCAATGGCGACAATCCGATCGACCTGCCGCCCGAGCGCGTGCAGGACGACCAGGTCCAGCTCAAGTCGCCGAAGTTCACCCTGCCGCTGCGCGACGTGCCGCAGATGGTCAACGTGATCCCGGCGGAAGTCTTCGAGCAGCAACAGGCCACCAGCCTGCGCGACGTGCTGCGCAACAGCCCCGGCATTACCTTCCAGGCCGGTGAAGGTGGCAGCGCCCCGGGAGACAACCTCTTCATCCGCGGCTTCTCTGCCAGCAACGACATTTTCGTCAACGGCTTCCGCAACAGCGCCCAATATTCGCGCGACTCCTATAATCTGGAGCAGGTGGAAGTGGCCAAGGGCCCGTCGTCGGCCATCGGCGGTCGCGGCACCACGGGCGGCTCCGTCAACCTCGTGACGAAGAGCCCTTACCAGCGCGACGGCTACAACGGCTCCGCCAGCTTTGGCAGCGCCGACCAGAAGCGTTTCACCTTTGACGCCAACCAGGTGGTCGACGCCGAAAAGGGCATTGCCGTACGCCTCAACACCATGTGGCACGAGGGCGGCGTCCCCGGTCGCGATGCCGTCCAGAACGAAGGTTGGGGCATTGCTCCCTCCATCGCTTTCGGCCTGGGCGAGCGCACCGAAGCAGTCGTCAGCTACGAGCACGCCGAGCAGGACAACATCCCCGACTTCGGCCAGCCCGGTGCCCTCGCTTCTGGCAGCGATGTACCGCGCTCGAACTTCTACGGTCTCGTCAACCGCGACTACGAGAAGATCGAGTCCGACGTCGTATCTGGGGAAATCCGCCACAACTTCGGCGAAGGCCTGACGCTGCGCAACCTCTCGCAATACAGCAAGACTAGCCGTGACGCGGTAGTCACGTCGCCGCGATTCGTGGACAATGATGCCAGCACAGGCCTTGTTCGCCGCAACGACGTCAAGCAGCAGGATCGCGAATTCGAAATGCTGGGTAATCAGACGAACGTGACTTGGGACTTCGCCACCGGCTCTGTGGTGCATACCCTGGTGAGCGGACTGGAGCTGACGCGGGAAGAATACACCAACTATGGCCGTAGCCACGATGCCACCCTGCAGCCAACCGACGTTTATAATCCCGATCCTTACGAGCCGTGGGAAGGCACCACCGGGCGCAATGGAAGTGTCGTAAAAGGTACCGGCGATACGATTGCACTCTATGCCTTCGATACCCTCAAACTGACGGATCACTGGTCCGTCACCGGCGGCCTGCGCTGGGAAAACTTTGACGCAGAAGTCGAAAACAGTGATCCTACCGTCGACGACCTTCAGCGCGAAGACGACATGGTGAGCTGGCGCGCCGCCTTGCTCTACAAGCCGGTCACTTCAGTGACGCTCTACGGCGGCGCTTCGACCTCTTTCAACCCGGCTGGCGAAAGCCTCACGCTGAGCACCGGCGGTGGCCGAGGGGGCACGGCGGCGAACAACCCGAACATCGAGCCGGAAGAAACCCGCACCTACGAAGTGGGCGCAAAATGGGAACCCGCAGGCAAGGGCTTCATGACCGGCGTCTCGCTCTTCCGCACCGAGAAGACCAACGCCCGAACCCGCCTCGACAACGACGAGCCCTATACCCTCTCTGGCGAACAGATCGTGCAGGGCATCGAGTTGAGCGTATCTGGTAGTCTGACCGAAAAGTGGAGCGTCTATGGCGGCTATGCCTTCATGGACACGGACGTCAAGGAGTCCCGGAACACCGAGGAAGAGGGCCACGAGCTGGCCTATGCTCCGGAGCATTCCTTCAGCCTCTGGACGACCTACCAGATCGACCCGAAGCTGCAAGTGGGCCTCGGCGCGCAATATTCGGGTAACTACTACTACTCGACCACTGCAGGCGACGACACGGTGCCGGACAACACCGAATACTGGCTCTTCAACGCCATGGTGTCTTACAGCGTAACGGAAAACATCGCCCTGCGCTTCAACATCGAGAACCTCGGCAACGAGGAATACATCGAGCGCGGCTACGGCGGCCACTTCACCCCGGGCGAAACCCGCAACTACACGCTCACGGCCTCCTTCAGCTACTAGTCGATTTATGCTCATCCGCATCCCAGACGTTCTGAGTCCTGAACAGGTGGCCCAAGCCCGGGCGGCGCTCGAAAGTGCCGATTGGGTCGACGGCAACGTGACCTCCGGCCACCAGGCCCGTCGCGCCAAGGACAACATGCAGATCCCGCAGGATCACCCCGTGGCCCAGCAGGTGGGCGACATGATCCTGCGCGCGCTGGGCCGCAATGCGCTCTTCATGTCGGCCGCGCTGCCGCTGCACGTGTTGCCCCCGCTGTTCAACCGCTACTCCGGTGGCCAGCAGTTCCACACCCACGTGGACAATGCCATCCGCCAGTTCCCGGACAGCTCGCGCCGGATCCGCACCGACCTCTCCGCCACGCTCTTCTTCTACGAACCGGATGAATACGACGGCGGCGAACTGTGCGTGGAAGACACCTACGGCGTGCAACAGGTCAAGCTGCCCGCCGGTCACATGGTGCTCTACCCGGCCACCAGCCTGCACCACGTAACGCCCGTCACCCGCGGCACGCGACTCTGCTCCTTTTTCTGGATCCAGAGCATGATCCGCGACGACGGCAAGCGCTCCCTGATGTTCGATCTCGACCTGGGCTTGCAGCGCCTCAATCAGGACCACCCCGATCACCCGTCGGCCGTCCAGATCACAGGCGTTTACCATAACCTGCTGCGCCAGTGGGCGGAAATGTGAGCTGCTTTATTAATAGTTAGCGCTAGACAAGACCTACGGGGACGCTTTTGCTCGGCGTCTCCGTTTTTTGCATCCAGAATTCACCTGTCCCATGCAAGCCATCCTCGCCAACTGTCGCACCGCCGAGGACCTGCTGAAACAAGGCGGCCCGGCCGACCTCGAAAATGCAGTCAGCTTGCTGGTGGGCGCGATCGACGCCCTGCAGCCTCATCTCGACGCCGGAGAAGCCGCCACGCGCTTTGAGCTGGCCTGCGCCTGGATCAACTACGGCAACGGCCTGCTGCGGCTCGATAACCGGCTGAACCTGCAAGCCGCCAGCGAAGCCTATCGGCAGGCAATTGCCCATTTCGACTTGCTGCCCGAACCGCTGATCGATGACTACGCGGTCGAGCGCTCTGCCGCCTGGGCCAATCTTGCCCACACCTTCCAGCTGCCGGATAATCCCAGCTCGTGGCAGGCTGCCCGGGGCTGCTATCAGGTGGCGCTCCAACACCTCAAGGGCCTGCCCGACGTCCCTCGTTACCTCCACCGCGTCGCCGGCACCTGGCTCAACCTCGCCAACTGCGAGCAACTGCTGGAGCGCCATGCCGAAGCCGTCGCCGCCTACGATGAGGCGGAGGCGGTACTTACCGGCAGGGAGCACCATACGCAGGGCCAGTCCTTCGACGCCTTGCGCATCCGCATCTGGCTCAACCGCGCCAATACGCTCACCCAACTGGGCGAGACGGGCCGTGCGCTGGCCGATCTGGACCGTGTGATTGGCGATTTGCAGACGAGCGACCCCTCGCTGGAACTCGCAGCCGCCTTCGCCAACCGCGCCAATCTGCTGACGACCTACGAAGACGAGAGCCACCTCGGCAAGGCCCGGCGCTGTGCGCGCGAAGGCTGGGAGCTGGCCCGCCCCTTGGCTCACGACAACGCGGGTTGGGCCGAAGTGGCCCTGCAGGCCGCCCGCGCCGAGCTGCAGGCGCTCACCTTGCTCGTGCCCCTGCTCGGCCAGAAGGTGGATACCGACGACCTTTATTTTGCCGCCAGCGACCTCGCCGACGAGGCCATGGCGCTTTACCGCGCCTGGCAGACTCAGTATCAGCCAGCCTTGCAGCCATTGGGCCGCCGTATCTTCCACCTCGGCGCGCAGCTCTATGCCCACGCGCAGCCGCAGTTCCTCTCCGCCTTTCTCTGCGAATCGCTGGATGAGTCCGCCGCACCCGATGCCGTATGCCACGACGAGTCCCTGCGCGCCTCCGCCCAAGCGGCCCTCGAAGTGGCGCTGTACCAGTTGCGTTATGAGCGCCAGGTATCGCTCGACCACGCCGAAATCATCTTTCACCTCATCGAGCAACTGGTCCGCACCCGGGAGCATCTGAGCCTTGCGTAAACCGGAAAACCTGGGCCGCAGACCGGAAAAATGACGTAGCGGCTTTTTGGGTCGCAACGATCTGCGATATTCGGTTATAGAATGGATGGTATGATGCGAGGCATCTGGATGTGGGGGCTCAGTCTGGTCTTTTTCCTGTCGGGCGTGCGAGCGGAGGAAATCTTTCCGCTCAGCGAAGTCCGCCCGGGCATGAAGGCGACTTGGCGTACGGTCGTGCGCGGCACGGAATTGAAGGAATACCAGCTCGAGATCCTCGGCACCGTGCCGGAGGGCCTCGGGCCGGGCTGGTCGACCATCGTCGGCCTGGGGACCGACCCGGAGATGATCCGCACGGGCGGCGTCGCCGGCATGAGCGGCAGCCCGGTGTATATCGACGGCAAACTGCTTGGCGCGTATTCCTACACCTATACCTGGTCGAAGGATCAGGCCTTCGTCGGCATCACGCCCATCGAGCAGATGTTCAAGCTCGTGAACGGTTTCGACCTGGGTGAGCAGAAGGGCTTCCAGACGCTTTCGCCCTTTGCCGCACCGGTCGCCCAGAGCACGCCCGCCCCAGCCTCGGCGGGCAGCATCGTGGAATTTTCGCCGCAACCGGTCCCCACCCCACTGGCCTTTGGCGGCATCTCCGCCCGGACGCTGGAGGCGCTGCGCCCGGAGTTTGAAAAGATCGGCTGGCACCTGCCCATCGCGACCGGCATGGGCGCGGCCGACGGCGCCGTCGAGACGTCCGAATTGCAACCCGGGCAGGCCATGGCCGCCGTGTTGATGAAGGGCGACTTCAATGCCGCCGCCACGGGCACGGTCACGTGGCGCGAGGGCGACCGCATGCTGGGCTTTGGCCACAGCTTCCTCGGCGCAGGCAACGTCTCCGTACCGCTGGCGGGCGCCGAAGTGCTGACGATCGTCAACAACCAGCGCCTGTCGTTCAAGCTGAGCAAATTTGGCGACATTGTGGGCACGATTTTCCAGGACCGCGCGCCGGGAATTGCGGGCCGCATCGGGCCGATCCCGCCCATGACCGCGCTGGAGTTGAAGGTGAGCAACGGCCACGGCTGGCGCGAAACCTACGAGGCCGACCTCGTCCAGCACCCTCAATGGACGGCCATGCTCGCCGCCACGACGGTGCTCGAAACCGCCAGCAGCGCCATGACCGCCGGCGAGCGCCAGACCTTCCACCTCTACGGCCACATCTACCCCAAGGGCATGAACAGCATCGCCTTTGAACGCGTGGCCACCGGGCCGATGGCGGGCCAGATGCTCGCCCAGCAACTCTTTGGACAGCTCTACGACTTGCTCGACAACCCGTTCGAACCCGTGACGCTCGACCGGATCGAGCTGGACCTCGAAGTGGTCGACGCTTGGCAGCTCAGCACCCTGCGCGGCGTCAGCATCTACCCCGAGCAGCCCCGCCCGGGCGACGAGGTGCAGGTGGAGCTGAAACTGCTCAACTACCGGGGCGACGAGCGCACGCTGAAGCTGAACTTGATGATCCCGCCCTACGCGACGGAGGGCGAGAGCTACTCGCTCGTCATTGCCGATGGGCAGGCTTTCGACCGCCACTTCCAGCGCGCCGCCGGGGTGCCGGGCAGCCTCGAAGACATCGCCCAAAGCTGGCGCCTCGAACGCGTGCCGGGTCGCCTTTACGCCGCCCTCGTGCAGCCGACCGACGGCCTCGGCGTAGAGGGCGCTTCCCTGCCCAACCTGCCGCCCAGCGTGCTCCAGCAGCTCGCCGAGCGCAACCCCGCACGCCTCAGCCGTCCCATCACCGAAATGGTGGTCGACGAAAAAGCCTTTTCCCTCCCCGGTATCTTTCAGGGCTCGTATTCCGCTCTCCTTACCATTCGTTAACGCATGTTTGCTCGTTCCTTGCTTTTGGGCTGCCTTGCCGGCGGCCTCGCGCTCCCTTCCTTCCTCCAAGCCAGCACCACCCAGGCGGTGGTCGATGAAGGCTACGCCGCGTTTTATCTCAGCGAGCTGGAAAACTTCGCCCTGAGCAACTTCGGCACTCTGGAGACCGCCCCCGCCTTGACCAAAGTAGCCGAATTGCCGGGCGGCCGCGTGTGGGATGCCGTGCGCGCGCCCGATGGCAGCTTCTACGCCGCAGTGGGCAGCGAGGGACAGGTCTTCCATATCACCCCCGAGGGCGAGGCGAAGGAGATTTTCAAGGCCCCGCAGCCGCTGATCCGTGCGCTGGCGCTGGACGACGAGGGCGGGCTCTTTATCGGCGTGAACCCGGGTGGCTCGATCTATCGCCTGCCCCCGGGTGGCGAACGTGCGGAGCTGTGGACCAAAACCGACGCGACTTATGTCTGGGACCTGCGGTGGGATGAAGATGGCCTCTGGATCGCCACCGGCAGCCCGGCAGCTCTGCTCCACTTGCCCGCCGACGCCGAAGTGGGCGCCGAGCCCGAGAGCTGGGGCAAGCTCGACAACCCCAACGCCAGCTTTACCACCCTTTCACGCGATGAAGAAGGCGACTTCTGGCTCGGCAGCACGCCCGACGGTGTCGTCTATTACCTGCACGACCCGCAGGCCGGCTACGCGCTCTATGCCACCGACAGCGCGGAAGTAAATCATGTGCTGGCCCTCGGCGACGGCGGAGGCCTCTTCACGACCTACCGCTCCGGCAAAAAGAGCGACAGCAGCAGCTCCGGCAGCGACGCCAACAGCCTGCCGCCCATCGTGGTGACCGCCGACGACAGCCTTGGCGAGAGCAACGCTGGCACGGGCGACCTCTACCGCATCACGCCCAGCGGCTTTGCCCAGCCAATCTGGCGCAGCGGGCGCTCCGGCATCAACGCCCTCAGCCAGATCGACGACAGCCTCGTGCTGCTCGGCCTCAGCGACGGCGCACGCCTCGTGGCCCTGCAGGACGGCAATAACTGGTCGCTACTCCACCAGGTGCCCGGCGCCTCCGAGATCTCCGTGATCCTGCCCGGCAACAAGGCGAGCGAGAATTTCCTCTTCACCAGCCGCCCCGCCGGCCTCTGGAAGATCGGCGGCAAGAGCGACGCGGCGGCCAAGCTGACCTCGAAGGTCAAGGATGTGCGCCAAATCGCCCAATGGTCGCGCGTCGAGGTGCTCCGCAGCCAAGGCCTGCCGCTGAAGGTGGAAGTGCGTATCGGCGACACCGCCAAGCCCGACTCTACCTGGGGTGCGTGGCTGGAGCTGGAGCAAGAATCCAACGACCCGACCAAAGCCGTCTACACATTGCTGGAGTCCCATTTTGGCCGCTTCTTCCAATACCGCATCGAAGTGACCGACGGCACGGCCAAGGGCGAAATCTTCCGCGTGCGCGCCTTTTATACGCTGGAAAATGTGGGCCCGATGCTCAGCGGCGTCGAAGTGCTGCCCTTCCCCATCGAGCTGCAGGAAAATGTGAATCGCGCTAACGCGAATACCGATTTCGATGCCCTCTTTACCGCGCGCGGCCTGCAGACCTTCGTCGAGGGTGAAACCCAGACCCGCTACAAGGTCAATCGCCTCGAAGCCGCCGGCTGGTATTCCGTGATCTGGAAAGCCTACGACCCCAATGGCGACCCGCTACTGCACAACGTATCCCTCCGGCGCACGGGAGAAAACGAATGGCAGCCGCTCGCCCAAGGCCTGCCCGACCCATATTGGAGCTTCCCGGTCAAGGGTCTCGAATCGGGCTACTATCAGGTGAAGATCGAGAGCCGAGACGGCATCAACGACGACGCCGAGCCCGACCCTTACCGCCTCGCCCAAGCCCGCAGCCGCCAGTTCCTGATCGACAACGAGCCGCCGCAGCTGAAAGAAGTCGAGCGCGAGCAGGAGGGTAACAACGTGGTCATCGTGGTGCAGGCAATCGACGACTGGAGCCCGATCGCAGATGCCTTCTACAACCTCGACGGCTCGCCCTACCAGCCCTTGATGCCCGAAGACGGCAGCTTCGACAGCACGAAAGAGCGCTTCACCCTGCGCTTCTACGACTACGCCCCCGGCGTCTACCACACGCGGGTCGAAGTCCGCGACGAAGCCGGTCAAATGGCCGTGCTGCCCCTGCGCTTCGAGATCGAAGAGGAAGAATAAATTGAACAGGAGTTAAAAGGAGGAAAAGGAGTTTTAAACAGAAGAACACGAAGAACGCAAAGTGCGGCAGGCCGAACGGTAATAAAATTGGGCAAAACTCTTTTTAACTCCTTTTCACTCCTGTTCTCATCCCCCTGTTTGTTCTTGCCTGTCTGGCGTGAGGCGACTTGCTTGGCGGGATGACTGAGACGCGTGTCCGTTTTGCGCCGAGCCCCACCGGTTTCTTCCACATTGGCAGTGCCCGCACGGCCTTGTTCAATTGGCTGTATGCCCGCCACACCGGCGGCACGTTTATCCTGCGCATCGAGGACACCGACCACGAGCGGAACCGCCCCGAATACCTCGACATCATTTACAACAGCATGCGTTGGCTGGGCATGGACTGGGACGAAGGCCCCGAAGTCGGCGGCCCCTACGGCCCGTATTTCCAGAGCCAGCGTAACGACATCTACGCCCGCTACCTCCAGCAGCTCAAGGATGCAGGGCGCACCTACGAGCAAGACGGTGCCATCTTCTTCCGCCTCGAAGGCGAACGCTACACCGAATACGACGAATACCTGAAGGCCGAAGTCGAAAAAGTGAAGGCCGCGCCGGTCGAGATCGACGACGCGATCCGCGGCAAGGTGGTGCGTGCCGAAACCCGCGACTTCGTGATCTGCCGCGCCGACGGCAGCCCCACCTTCCACTTCGTGAACGTGGTGGACGATATCGAGATGAAGATCACCCACGTGGTGCGCGGCGAAGACCACCTCTCCAACACGAGCAAGCACATCGAGATCTTCAATGCCTTTGGTGCCCCCGTGCCCCAATACGCCCACTTGCCCCTGATCCTGAAAGACCCGCAGGACGGCAAGGGCAAGATGAGCAAGCGCGACCGTGGTGCCTTGATCGAGGAATACCAGCAGCGCCACTTCCTCCCCGCCGCCGTGCGCAACTTCCTCGCCCTGCTCGGTTGGTCGCCCAAGGACGACCGCGAGAAGCTGGACATCGCCGAGATCATCGAAAAATTTGAGCTGAAGGACATCCAGAAAGGTGCCGCCCGCTTCGACGAAAAGAAGATGGCCCACCTCAATCAGGAATACCTGAAAACCCTGCCGGTCGAGACCTACGCCTGGCAGGCCCGTCCCGTCCTGACCGAGGCCGGCCTCCTCGCCGAAGACGCCGACGAGGATTACCTGCAGCGCGTGCTTGCGCTCTGCCAGGAAAAAGTCGACGCGCTCGAAAACCTGCCCTCGTTTACCCGCTACTTCTTCAGCGAAGAATACACGGAAGACGAAAAGGGCCGTGAAAAGCTGCTCAAGAAGGGCGACCCCAAGGCACGCCTGCAGGAAGTCCACGCCGCCCTTGCCAAGCTGAGCGACGAGCAGTGGGAAGATTCGAACATCGCCGAAGCCTTCCAGCAGCTCGCCCTGGCCCACCAGCAAGACAAGCCCTTCGGCTGGTGGCCGATCACGCGCTTTGCCCTCAGCGGCACCACCAGCGGCCCCGACTTTATCCCCATGATTGCCGTGCTTGGCCGCGACCGCGTGCTCGCCCGCCTGGAGCGCTTCACCGCAGGGCTGTAACGGGAAGCCCTCAAACGGGGTTTTATATAGATTGACTATCGATGCGAGGTAGCCCCTAGTTTGGCTATGCTCTCACGCTTCGCTTTTCTATTTCTCTTAAGCTCCGTTCAGGCCGCCGATTGGGTGGAACTGACGAATAACCGTATCCTTGATTGGGACTGGGATAGCTACCCCCAATTCATCAGTGCCGATGGCCAGCAAGTCATCCGCAAATTCCAATATACCGGTCCCGCATATTACATTGCACGCGGACTGACCGGGGCGGATTCCAAAGACCTTGGAGTCGCTTCGATCCAGCAATACGGTAATGCCGATACCTTCCTCGTCAGCACCGACTTCCAGCTGGAGATCCACAAATCAGCGCAGATCGTGTATCCGGACGGCCAGAGCCCTTCTGCGGTTGGCCTGGAAATGGATGCGGTGGGCAACTATCTCGTCGGCTACGAATACGACGGGATCGATCAGCCTCTGCCTCAACTCACCGACGCGGCCCGGCCGTTTTATTACGCCCTTGGCACCAAAATAACCATTCCAGTCTCCGGAGAGCCCCGGCTCTATGCCAGCGACATCGCTATTACGGAGACCCCTACGGTCTACGGAGCCGCCGTGGACCGTAGCAGTGCGGAGGCTCAGCATCGCCACCAGATCTGGAAATGGAGCGAAGGCGAGAACTCGGTCACCTGGGTTTCCATCCTACCCGACGAGACATACCAGCTGCGGGATTACGAAGTCTCCAATGACGGCAACCTCGTCATCGGCTACTTCAGCAACGCTCTGGCCCCCAATACTGTGCGTCTCTTCCGCTGGACCCCGACGGACGGCTTTAGCGTGCTCAATGCGGAAGTCCCAACTGTGCCCGGGATCCCCCTCGCCCCCATTACGATTGCCGCAAACAACCAACTGGCCTTGATCGGCAATCGCGTCTGGCTGGGCGGCGCTGGCCTGCAGACGCTGGAACAACTCGTCCCGGACTGGGAAGACCAGCTCGACTTTAACGGCGTGCCCGCAACCGAAGTAGACGTGGGCGATATCGAACTGGTGTCCATGAGTAGCGGCGGCACGGTGCTTGGCTGGTATACCTTCACCACATCGATTACGGATCCGCAGCCCTACAACCGCACCAGCCAACACGCCTTCTTGTTGCAGGACCTGGAAGGCGCCGGCGAACTCGTGACGCTTAGCGGCGAAGCGAGCCCGGCCAGCCAAGGGACCATCTACGGCCTCGGGGAATATGCAGCCGGAAGCGAAATCTCCCTTTCTGCGCTCCCTCAACCGGGTTACGTATTTGCCCAATGGGAATACCCATACAATAACCAGCCCAGCAGCTTTACCATCACCGTAGCACAAGACACCAACGTCATTGCCTACTTTGCCCAGGACGAAGCAGACGACGATGCCGACGGGCTGACAAACTACCAGGAAATCGTCGTCTACGGTACCAATCCCAACGACTCCGACACCGACGGCGACGGCTTCAACGACTTCGAAGAAACCCAACACGCCTTTTTGTCCCCCACCGTGGCCGACACGGCCTTGGCTGCCTATATTCAGGCCCGCGTCGAGCAAGGCCAGCAACAGGTGATCGACAATTCGGCCGATTACGGGCTCTACCCGGAAGAGGCGATCGCTGAGCTCGTGCTCGATCAGGGCTTTGTCCTCCAGCCGGAAAGCGGCACGGCGAGCTTGAGTCTGCAGGCACAGCTATGGGACCCTTCTACCGAGACCTGGACGACGCCGGACGAAGCCTTCACCTACCAGGTGCCGGTATCTCAACAGGTGCAACTGTTGCGGGTCTGGGTGAGCCCCGAAGCCGAGTAGGAGCTACCCACCGGGACAGGCTGGCGCGGGGTTGTCACACTGCGCCGGCTCTAATACCGCACAAAGCAGCATTTATCAACGAGTTGCAGACACCCAAGCTGGCACGTCTCCTGCATGTATTGGGGCATGCGACGTTCCGACTTTCAAAGCCAGTATGATGCCCGCTTCCGCTATGGTGCTCCCGGCCAGGAAGTGAGCCAACCTCAAACCTTCGTCAGCTCGACCCGAGGGGTAGGAGCAATCGGGCAGCGTCTACAGACCGTGGCCAATGGCGTGCTGCGTCGGGGCGAACTCTTCCACCCGGACGCCTTGCATGCCTTGCTGGAAGAGCTGGCGGTGATTGCCGTGCTGGCGGAAGCCGAGACGGTTAACTGGCCCCTGCTCTACCTGCGAGTGGCCCGCTTGATCCAGCAGGCGACGCCTTTTGAAGAGCGCCTGCCAGACGTGCTGGACGCCTTGCGCACGTTGGAGGTGGAGATCGTTTCCTGGGCCCCGCGGCGGGCGCTAGCCGGTGAAGAACCGGAGGCGCAGGCCGAGGAAGACGGTGAGGATTACGATTTCCGTTAAAAATTTTCCTTTCGAACCGATTTCTTCAGGTGAGTGAAACCTTTCATCACCGGATTGGTTTGAATGAGATGAGAGAGACAGAGAGAAAGCAGTAGTTTGAGGTTTTCATAGCTGAAACGCCCGGGCGTGAGACACCCGGGCGTTCTTGCGTACGCGAATCGCCGCTTTTTGGCCCCAGAGCCTTTTCCTTTCTTGCGCCGCGCCCTCACATGCCGCAAGGTCACGAGCTTTGCCTGCAACCGCAGTTACCGCCCCATGAAGCGCACGCATACCTGCAACGCCCTCCGCCGCGACAACGTCGGCCAGGAAGTCACCCTCATTGGTTGGGTCGACGTCCGGCGCGACCACGGCGGCATCCAGTTCGTCGACCTTCGCGACCGCGAAGGCATCACGCAAATCCTCTTCACCAATGACGATGCCGAGCTGACCGCGCAAGCGGACCGCATCCGCCCGGAATCGGTGATCGAGGTGACCGGCACCGTGCGGGCCCGCGGCGAGAACGAGATCAACGCCAAGCTGCCCACCGGCCAGATCGAAGTCGTGGCGGCCAAGCTCGTGATCCACAACATCGCCGAGACCCCGCCCTTCCCGCTCGACGACGACAAGGCCAACAAGGTTAACGAAGACCTGCGCCTGCAGTACCGCTACCTCGACCTGCGCCGCCCGGGCATGTACCGCAACCTGCGCATCCGCAGCAAGGCGGCCAAGGCCATGCGTGACTACCTCGACAGCCAGGAGTTCCTGGAAATCGAGACGCCCAGCCTCTTCAAGAGCACGCCCGAAGGCGCGCGCGAGTTCCTCGTGCCCAGCCGCCTCAACCCCGGGAAGTTTTACGCGCTCAACCAGAGCCCGCAGCAGTACAAGCAAATGCTGATGGTGGCCGGGATCGAGCGCTACTACCAGCTCGCCCGCTGCTTCCGCGACGAAGACCTGCGTGCGGACCGCCAGCCCGAGTTTACCCAGATCGACATCGAAATGTCGTTCATCGACCGCGAAGACATGTACGCGACGATGGAGGGCCTGATGAAGGCAATCTGGAAGGACGTGCTGGGCATCGACCTGCAGACGCCGTTCCCGCGCATGTCGTACTTCGAAGCGATGAACCGCTACGGCATCGACAAGCCGGACACGCGTTTCGGCCTCACCTTCGAGGACTTCACCGAAGACTTCAAGAGCAGCTCGTTCAAGGTCTTCAACAGCGTGGCCAACAGCGAAGGCGGTGCGATCAAGGCCATGAAGGTGCCGGACCTCGCCGACCTGACCCAGGGCGAACACCGCGACCTCGAAAACACGGCCAAGAACTTCGGCGCCAAGGGCCTTGCCTTTATCCGCATCGACGAGACCGGCGAGTGGAAGAGCCCCATCCTCAAGTTCTTCAGCGAAGAGGAGAAGGCAGCCCTGCAGAGCCGCCTCGACATCCAGCCGGGCGACCTCGTGCTGTTCGCCGCCGCCGAGTGGGAGCGTGCCTGCACCATCCTCGGCCGCGTGCGCCTCGAGTGCGCCAAGCTGCTCGTGAAGCGCGGCAAGCTGGAGATCTCCGCCTCGCAATACAACTTCCTTTGGGTGCTCGAATTCCCGCTGATGTTGTATGATGAAGACGCGGGCCGCTACGTGGCCGCCCACCACCCCTTTACCGCCCCCGTGCCGGAAGACCTGGAGCTGCTCGATTCCAACCCGCGCGCCGTGCGCGGCCAGCACTACGACTTGGTGCTCAATGGTTGGGAAATCGGCGGCGGCTCCATTCGTATCCACCAGCCCGAGGTGCAGAAGAAGGTGTTCGAAGACGTGCTGCAGATCCCGAAAGACGTAGTGCAGGAACGCTTTGGCTACATGCTCAATGCCTTCCGCTACGGCGCCCCGCCCCACGGCGGCATCGCCTTCGGCTTCGACCGCATGATCACCCTCATGACGGGCGCCACCTCGATCCGCGAAGTCATCGCCTTCCCCAAGACCCAAAAGGGTCAGGACCTGATGGCCGACTCGCCCACCCCGGTGACGGCCAAGCAACTGCGCGATCTCTGCATCGAAACGGTCGACCTCGAGGAAGACGCAGCGGAATAACTGCTGCTCAAAAATTGCCAGCCCTCTATTTCAGGCCTCTCCACTCGTAGGAGAGGTCTTTTTTGTGTCCGGGTGCCTATTTCGGGGTGTACAAAATTGACCACATACATCCTATATCACGCTAGGCTGGGCACTTATGATCGTGAGCGCATAAAGGGTGTCCCTCAAAAACGTACAGGCACTTTAGCGATTGCCTATCAGCGCTTTAAATCGGTCTCGCGGTAAAATTTAGCCATCCACCCCCAGTGCTGGCACATCGGGTGCTCAAATAGAGGTGTTCCAAGCCTCGTCTGTTCATATCTATTTGATCAACATAACTTAACACAAGATGATGCAGCACCTCAAACACCCTCGAGTCTGGTGGATGCTTCCCCTCCTGATGGCCTCAGGAGCCCTTACCAGCTCGCTCTCGGCGCAAGACACCGATACCGCTTCGGCCATTGCTGACGCCGCGTTCCGTACCGACAACCTCTGGATCCTGATTGCAGCAGGCCTCGTGTTTATCATGCACTTGGGCTTCTCGACGGTCGAATCCGGCCTCGCCCAAAGCAAGAACACGGTCAACATCCTGTTCAAGAATGCCTTCATCATTTGCATGGGCATCGTCGTTTACGCTGCCTGGGGCTTCAACGCGATGTATCCTGGCGACGGCGCCACCAATGCCTTCATTGCCTTCGGCAGCCCGATCCCGAACGCTCTGGATGCAACCGGCGCCGATTCGATGACGCGCGACTACGCCGACTACACCTACTGGGCCGACTTTATCTTCCAGGCCATGTTTGCCGCCACCGCCGCGACGATCGTCTCCGGTGCCGTGGCTGAGCGTATCAAGCTCGGCAGCTTCATGGTGGGCGCGACCCTCCTCGTGACCTTCATCTACCCGATCTCCGGCTTCTGGAAGTGGGGCGGCGGCTGGCTCGACGCGATGGGCTTCTACGACTTTGCGGGCTCCACGCTCGTGCACGCCTTCGGTGGTTTCGCCGCTCTCGCCGCAGTGCTCGTCCTCGGGCCGCGCAAGGGCAAGTATCTGCCCGGTGGCAAGATCAAGCCGGTGCTCGGCCACTCGATGCCGCTGGTGACGATTGGTGTGTTCCTCCTCGTGCTCGGCTGGTTCGGGTTCAATGGTGGCTCCGTGCTCAGCGCCGATCCTGCCCTCACCTCGCTGGTGTTCACCACCACGATGATCGCAGCTTGCGGTGGCGGCCTCGCCTCGATGTTCACCTCGTGGGTGGTGCTGAAGAAGCCCGACCTCTCGATGTCCCTCAACGGCATCCTCGCCGGCCTCGTGGGCATCACCGCCGGTGCGGACCAAATGGGCCCCTGGTCGGCTCTCGTCGTCGGCTTCATCGCCGGTGTCATCGTGGTCTTCTCCGTCCTGTTCTTCGACAAGATCAAGATCGACGACCCGGTGGGTGCCATCTCCGTGCACGGCGTGTGCGGCCTCTGGGGCACCTGGGCGGTTGCGCTCTTCGGCGTGGGTGGCGATTACAGCATCGTGACCCAGCTCGTCGGCTCCCTCTCCGTCGGTGCTCTTGCCTTCGTCACCTCTTTCGCAATCTTCTTCGTGATCAAGATGGCCATGGGCCTGCGCGTCAGCGAGGAAGAAGAAGTGGGCGGCCTGGACGTGGGCGAACACGGCCAAGAAGCCTACCCCGACTTCCAAAGCGCTCACTAAGCTTTGCTTGCGAGCTTGAATCCAACGCGTATCACCTCTATAAAAACGCGAACTCTAGGATCTGACACATGAAACTGGTTAAAGCTATCATCAAGCCGTTCAAGCTGGAGGAAGTGAAAGAAGCGCTCTCCGAAATCGGCGTCGAAGGCATGACGGTGACCGAAGTCAAGGGCTTCGGCCGCCAGAAGGGCCACACTGAAATCTACCGTGGCAGCGAATACACGGTCGATTTCCTCCCCAAGGTCATGCTCGACGTGGCCGTGCCGGACGAGCTCGTGGCCAAGACCATCGACGCGATCAAGAATGCCGCCAAGACCGGCAAGATCGGCGACGGCAAGATCTTTGTCCTCCCCATCGACGAAGCGGTACGCATCCGCACCGACGAAATGGGCGACAGCGCGATCTAAGGCCACTGCTTCCAGCGCGATTCCTTCTCAAACCTTCCCTCCGGTCACCATGCCGGGGGGATTTTTTTGTAAGCAAACGTGCGCTTTCGCCTTCTCATGGCAGGACTGCCACAGACACACAGGCGCAAAAAAACCTCCCGGAAACACCCGGGAGGCAATTCATAAAGGCAAAAGCCGCCCCTACCCTAAGCGAGGGTTACGTGGATCTTGGTGACGGCACCGGGGTTGGCCGACCAGGCGGCGAGGGCTTCACCGGCGCCATCGAGCGAGACGGTGCGGGTGATGACTTCATCGTAGGGGAAACCGGGCTGTTGCAGGTAGGCGCAGACGGCGCGGAAGTCGTCGGCGGAGGCATTGCGCGAGCCCATGATGTCGATCTCCTTTTGCACAAAGAGCTTGGTGGCGAAGCTGACTTCGTCTTTCGCGTAGCCGATGCAGACGACGCGGCCCGTGAAGGCCACCTCATCGACGGCGGCGCGGTAGGTCGCGGGGTGGCCGACGGCTTCGATGATGAGGTCGGGGCCATGGCCGCCAGTCAGCTCCTGCAGGCGTGCATGGAGGTCTTGGGTGCGGGAATTGATACCGTGGGTGGCGCCGAGCTTCTTGGCCAGGGCCAGCTTCTGGTCGTCGATGTCGATCGCGATGACGGTGGCACCTGCGGCGGCGGCGCCGGCAATCGCCCCGAGGCCGATCATGCCGCAGCCAAACACGGCGGCGATGTCACCCTTTTCGGCGCGGCCGCGGGCCGCCGCGTGGAAGCCGACAGTGAGGGGCTCGACGAGGGCCAGCTCGCGCACGCCGAGGCCGGGCACCGCGATAATCTTCTCCCACGGGGCGACGATCCACTCGGTCATGGCCCCATCGCGCTGCACGCCGAGGGTCTGGTTGTGCTTGCAGGCATAGGCGCGGCCGCGACGGCACGAAGCGCACTCGCCGCAGTTGGAATACGGCACCACGGTCACAGCCTGGCCGGGGCGCAGCTCGGCGGGCACGCCGTCGCCCACTTCCACGATCTCGGCGCCGATTTCGTGGCCCGGGATGCGGGGGTAGGTGACCATGGGGTTGCGCCCCTGGAAGGTGCTGAGGTCGGAGCCGCAGAAGCCGACTTGGCGGACGCGGAGCAGCACTTGGCCCGCGCTCACGGTGGGCTCAGGGACATCGGTGATCCGGCTTTCGCCGGGGGCCGTGATTTGGAAGGCTTTCATCTGCAAAAAAAAGAAATCGTTTAGCGGTCGAGGCGGTAGGCGCGTGTGGCGTTACTTGCCCAAAAGGCGGTTTGCTCGTCTGGGGAGAGGCGGGAGACGAGGTCCTCCACCAGCGCGACCCAACGGGCATACTCCATACCGACGAGACACACGGGCCAGTCGCTGCCAAACATCAGGCGCTGGGGCCCGAAGCATTCAAGGGCGGTCTCCATGTAGGGCCTCAGTTGCTCGGGGGTCCAGGCGCTCGGGTCGGCTTCAGTCACCACCCCGGAGAGCTTGCACCACACGTTGGGGCGACGGGCGAGGTCGCGCATGCGGTCGGCCCAAGGCTGGAGTTCACCGTCGCGGATGCGGGGCTTGGCGATATGGTCGACGATGAAGCGCTGCTGCGGGTGGCGGTCGACCAGCTCGATCGCCTGTGGCAGTTGATGCTCCAGGATCAGGATGTCATAGGCCAAGTCGCGCTTGGTCAGCTCGGCGATGCCCCGGTTGAAGTCCGCGCCCAGCATGTAGGCCGGGTCGGGCTCACCCTGCAGGACGTGGCGCAGGCCCACGAGCTTGGGGGCGGCGTAGCTGTCCAGCAAGGCGGGCAGCTCCGGCGAAATCAGCGGCAACCAGCCGACGACGCCCCGGATGAGGCTCGAATCGGCGGCCAGCTCCAGCAGCCAGCGCGTTTCTTCCTCCATCTGGCGGGCCTGGACGGAGATGACGCCGTCGATGCCCGCGGCTGTCGTGGTCTCGGCGAGGTCGTTCGGCAGAAAGTCGCGGCGGATGACCGCCATGCTGTCGTCGATCCAGTCGTAGGCGACGGGGTCGTAATGCCAGAGGTGGTGGTGGGCGTCGATGCGCATGAGGAGCGGGCGCTTAAAGTTGGATCTGGATCAGGCCGGCGGCGAGCATCTCGTCCCAGAACGGTTGCGGCAGCTCATGCAGGGTCATCTCGACGTTTTCCTGGATGCGGGCCGGGTTGCCGGTATTGAGGGCGACTGCCTTGATCGCCGGGCCGCGCAGGCCGAACTGCACGGCGGCGGCGGCGGGCGATACCTGATGGCGCGCACAGATGGCCTGGAAGCGCTCGCGCCAGGTAAAGAGCGCAGCGTCTTCCGGCTTGGAGGGGTCTGGCAGGCGGTAGTCGAAAAACTTGCCCCCCGTGAGGAAGCCGGCGTGGAAGACGGCCGAGTTGATGATCGTGACGCCCCGGGCCTCCAGCTCGCGCATGAATTCGAGCAGCTCGGCGGGGTGGTGCATAATCGTATAGCTGCAGGCGAGCATCACCCAGTCGAACGGCACTTCCTGCGCAAGGTCGCGGATCACGCGCCAGTCCTTGGAGCCCACGCCGATGGCTTGCGCCTGCCCCTTGGCCTTGAGGTCGAAGAGGCTTTGGTAGGCGCCGAGCACGTCTTCGTGGCGGCGTGCCCGCTCGGCTTCGTTCGAGGCGGCGGCGAGGTATTCATCCGGGTCGTGCACGGAGAGCAGCGAAGGCTGGTAATCACCTAGCAGTTCGCAGCCCTGCTCCCAGCACTCGAGGATGCCCTTGGCGGAAATGCGCTGCTCGGCGTCGTTCTCCAGGCCTTCCCAGACGCCCTTCTCAAAAGTCGGTTCGGCACCCTGTAATGGCACGCGGTACCAGCCCAGCTTGTTGCTGATCTGCACCTGACCGGGTGCGATGCCCAGGCGGCGCAGGTTTTCGCCAATCTTCTCCAGCGCGAGGCCGGCCCCATATTTGCCAGCCGAATCCAGCGTCACGGGCGCGGGCGAGTGCGCAAACCACTCTTGCGCGATGCGGGTTTTCGTTTCTTCGGGCACGACGGCGTAGAGGTTGCCGAGGCAGCTCGTGCCGAAAACAATGGGGGGAAGCGTCACCGAAGCGGGCGTGGGGAAAGTCATGGCAAAACGGATCGCAAACAAAGGGGGAAGCGGCGGAAACCCCGCGATCTGAACGTACCCGCACAGGACCGTCGAGCCTAAAACGTGTTAGGTAAACGACCCTCAAACCACCTCTGCAGCAAAGGTGGGGGCGGAGGCGAAGAGTCTTCGAACTCGACCCGAATCGCGTTATGGGTTCCATTTTTAGAGTGTTTCATCTTCTCCTCTGTGTAAAACTGATCTAATAGCATTCATTAACGAATTCGCATTGATTTCAACCGCCGTTCGGCTAGGAAGAATAGCCTATGTCCACCCGCCTTACGTCTCCCGTTTCTTCCTCTCCCGCCAATGCTGCCGGTATCGCGGCCGCGATGGCTCTTTTGGCCAGCGAGGCTTCCGCTGCCGTCCAGATTTTCGTGCCCAACCCCGCCCCTTACGAGGGTGCTTATGCCGGCGTCTACGTCCACCATATCGATGTGGCAGGGGCAACAATTGGGCCGGGCTTTGAAAGCGGCCTGTTGCTCTGCCTCAGCAGCAGCCTGCAAGGCACCTCAGGGATCATTACTTCGATGGATAGCGCTCGTGAGTATATCTTTGACGCCTATTCCGTCAATCGGGGCTGCTACACGTCCAATCACCCCACTTTCCTCAGCGAAGGCGATCTCGTAAGCGCGGACACAGCGTCCTTCGTTGGCGGCCTGTCATTTGACTTTGTGGGCAACAGCTACACCGCTGGCGACGTTTTCTACCTCGGCTACGGCTTCCGCGATAAAGGCTCGTCCGACCTCTACAACTACGGCTGGATGGAGCTTTCCTTTGCCGAAAACGGCAATGTTTCCGTCTATCGCTGGGCCTACGAAGACGTGGCTGGCGCCTCGACGGTTATCCCGGGCGCGGCCGTGCCGGAGCCCGCGCACGCCGCGCTGGTGCTCGGCGGCATTGGCCTCTTAGTTGCTGCCCGCAAGCGCCTGCGCCAACCGCGCCGTAGCTAACGCACACCCTTCATTTTGACGCACTTCAGTTCAGACCAATTGCACATTTTCAGCCCCGTTTTTGCGGAACGGATGCAAATCCTCTGCCGAAACGGGCAAGGGGAAAGTGCGCTGGAGGAAATTGAAGCCGCGCTGGAGCAGTTCCCCGGCAACCCGGATCTCCATGTGATCCAGGCTGGGGTCTTGCGCAGCCTGCGCCAATACGGAGCCGCCGCCGGTGCCTACGCCCAGGCGGCCCAGCTCGACCGCGACAACGCCGCCATCTGGTTTGGCATGGGCGTATGCCTCGAAAGTGCGGGCGAGCAAAAGGGCGCCTTTCAGGCTTACGCCAAGGCCGTGAGTCTGGAGCCGAGCCATGGGCCTGCCTTTTTCAACCTGATCGGACGGCTGCGCAAAGGTCGACACCACGGCAAGGTGATTGAGCGATTGGAGGCCGCGCCCAACAGCGTCCGCTCGCACCCTGCCTGGTTCCCGCTCTACGCCGCCACCAAATTCGAGTCGGGCGACTACCGGACGATTCAGCAGGCCCCGCTCGATCAAGGTTCGCTGTTCAACCGCAACCACGAAGTGGCAGCCTTGCGGATCCGGGCGATGGTCTACGACCCGGCGGTGACGGGGGCCGACCTGCTCGCCGCCGCGCGCGTATGGGATCGCTCCTTCGGTCCGGCCAAGGTAGACGACTTGCCCTTGCGCGATCCTCTGCCCGACCGCCCCCTGCGCATCGGCTTGGTCAATACCCGCATGCGGCGGCAAAACGTGGGCCTGCAACAGTTGGCGTTGATGCAAAATCGCCCCTCCGCCGACGAGTGCACGCTGCACCTCTACGCCGCTAACGACGTGAACGACGAGGTGACGGAGGAGATGAAGCGGCTGTCCGACTCGTTCACGGATATTTCCAAGCTCACCGACCAAGCCGCCTGCGAGCGGATCCGCGCCGACCAGATCGACATCCTCGTCGATTTCAACGAATACGCGAACGACGGGCGGTTGGGAGTCTTTGCCCGCCGCGCCGCACCCATCCAGGTGCACTATTACGGTAACGCCGTCACCACCGGCTTGCGCGCGATGGATTACCGGATCTCGGACGTCATCTCCGAGCCGCCGGGCGAAGCGGATGCCGCCAGCGCGGAAAAGATCATTCGGCTGGAGGGCGGTTACCACATGTATACTCCGCCGCCCAAGCCGGCCCGGCTCATCTTCGAGACGCCCGCGCTGTCCGCCGGCCACGTCACTTTTGGGGCCATCCACCACCTCGCCAAATACAACGACGGGGTACTGGCCGCCTTTCGCCAGATTCTGGAAGCTCTGCCGAACGCCCACCTCGTGCTCGCACGCGATAATTTCCAGGATCCGCCCACCTGCGCCGACTTTGCCGAAAAACTGAAGCGGCATTGCCTCCCGCAGGGGCGTGTGCACCTGCTGCCCGACCACGGCGCCATTGCCACCCTCGCCATCTGGCAACGGATCGATTGCGTGCTCGACAGTTTCCCTTTCAGCGGGGATGCCACGACGATGGACAGCCTTTATGCCGGGGTGCCCATGATCACGCTGGCTGGCCGCCGCCTCGCCAGTCGCCGTGCCGCCTCCATGCTGCACTTGCTGGGTTGCCCGGAGCTGGTGGCCGAGAACGAAGAGGCCTACGTGGCCAAAGCCATCGAGTTGGGCCGCGACGTCGAGCGCCTCAACGCTTACCGCCAGACACTGCATCAAAAGGTCGAAGCCTCGCCCCTGCGGCAGCATGCTCTCCCGTCGCGGGCCTTCTACACCGCCATCCGCCGCGTCTGGCAGGATGAGGTTACGCAGCAGGCTTAAAGCGCGTCGTCGCCCGGCTTGCCCGGCTCGGGGGCGGCGCCCTGGAGGTTCATGCCGTAGGTGTAGTTGGGGCGCAGGAAGACGTCGTTGCTGTCGAAGTGCTTGATACGGCCATCTTCCTTCAAAGCGACCACCCAGCAGGAGTTGACGCTCATCCCGTAGTCGATGATGAGCAGCGCCAGGCCGGTGCCCAGGGGCGTAGAGACGGGGATGTAGGGGTTGAGCTGGACCATGGATGCCATGAGCGACCTGTTGCAGGCGGCATACCAGAGGCTCCAAACGCGGCGAAACCCGGAGCTGCAGCGGGTGCACCTGCTGCCCGCCCGGGCAAAACGCCCTCCTGCCACTGCCGGCCGGGATTTTCGCATGGCGACACCCGAGCATAAAAAACGCGCCGGGGAACTGACCCCGGCGCGTCGAAAAACAATCTGCCCGAGGGCTCTACGCAATGGAGGCCACCAACTCGTTGTAGGTCTTGTAGCTGGCGAGTTCCTGGCTGACCTTGGCGGCCTTTTCCGCCGTCACGATGCCGGTGCATTCGGTGAGGAAGATCAGGTATTCGGCCACGCGCTGGGCATACTTGAGGCGGGCTTCGTCGCTGATGGAGTAGAAGCGGGCGCGCTGGTTGTAGCCGGCAGCGGTGTGGTCGCCGAGGGCCGCCTTCTCCGCCTTGCCATTGGCGGCAAGCACGTAGAGGAAGTTATACTCGAAGAAGAGCATGTGGTCGGCCGAGGGCTCGAGGCCTTCGAGCACCTTGCGGCAGGCTTCCGGGCTGGCAAAGAGCGCCTTCTCGTCGGTGCCCTTGGGCAGGCTGGCGACGATGAACGAGCGGGCGGCCTTTTGCTCCACCGGGTCGGCGGCGAAAGCGCCGAGCAGCGACAGCTCGACGGTGAAGGCATACCAGTCGGCCCACAGCTTCTTGTCTTCCGGGTTTTCGGAGGCGGAGAGGGCCACACCCATTTCGTAGGTGTAGCGGCCACTGGTCTTGATCTCGAGGTTCGAGCCCGTGATCTCGCCCATCAGGCGGTAGTTCTCAGCCGACTTGCCGGAGCCGGAGTGGAAGCCAATGGAGACGCCGAAGCGCTCGCACACGGCCCATTGGGCTTCGATCAGGCGGCGCAGCTCGGCCTGGTCGTCGTAGGGCGTGTTCTTCTGGAAGCCGAAGGCGGGGGCCACGAAGTTGACCGGCATGTCCATCGCTTCGCAGAAGGCGAGCATGACGGCGGTCGTTTCCGGCGTGGTGAGGCCGGGCAGCTCGTCGATGGAAAGCTCGCGCAGGTAAGCGCGGCCCACATCGGTGGTAAAGTGCTGGTTGCGGATGGCGGCGTACTTCTCGTCGCGGCGCTTCATCTTGAGCATCGAGGGCCACACGCGGCAGAGAAGCTCGGCAAAGGCGGCTTCGTCGACCTTCAGGCCCACGGCGGCCACGCGGTCGCGCACGGTCTTGACGATCTCGGCGGGCACGTTGGCGGCAATGTAGGCCTGGCGGGCTTCAAGGCCCTCCGGCAGCTTGGTGATCGCCAGCTCGGGCGAGAGGTCGAACGTGATGTAGCTGGCCAGGAGGCAGCCGGCCACGAGCTGGTCTTCGCGCACGTCGAACTTGCCGCCAATGGGCTGGTGGTCCGCGTTGAAGCTCCAGGCGATCTTGCGCTGATGGAAGCCGGTCTTGAGCTTGGAGATGATGCTACCGTGGCTCATGCCTTCCACGCTCTGGCCCTGGTGGCCTTCCGGCACGTTGGTGCCGATGAAGGGGAACGGGACAGACTCGAGCGTGCCGGCGAGCATAGCGTTGACGTCGTAGACGAGCTCGCGCGGGATGCTGTTCTGGTTGGCCGTCATGCCTACGCCGAGGTGCGCCATGGCCCACTCGACCGCCGGCCAGTGCAGCGTGGTGAAGCGCGCGCCCACGCCGATGGTCTTTTGGCCGAGTTGGCCGCCAGCCGTCGGGAACACCGTGCAACCGGCGTCGGCTTCCTGCAGCACGTTCTTGAGCTTGAGCAGGTTAGCAAAGGAGGCCGGGAAGAACCAGGCGCCGGAGATTTCAGCGCCTTCGTCGAGCAGGCCCGCACCGTTGCCCGCCAGCTTCCACGCGTGGTCGCCCTGGTCGTCTTCGACGAGGGTCAGCGTGCCTTGCGGCAGCTTGATGGCGCTGGCCGGGTATTCCTGGAACGCGCCGGCGCTCAGGCGGCCCTGGCAGCGAGCCCAGTCGAGGCAGAAGTCGGGGCTGACGCAGGGATTGCTGCGCAGGTCCAGTCCATTGGAAAGAAGGAAGGTATTAATGGGTGCGGACATAACAAATACGGTCTGATAAGGGGAGATTGTGGCCAGCATGGTACCCGCATCCTCGAAAAACGAGCCTAAAGTCGCGACGACGGGGTCGAGCGAACGCGCCCCTTCGGGCATTTTGCCCAGAAGGAGGAGCAGCTGCCCCCGGGGCTGCAAGAAAGCACCCCCAATTGGTCAGGGATCGGTCTGGCGGTTTGACGTGAGGGCATTTTCGCCCCCCGGTGGTAGCGACCATGGACGCATCCGCTTCCACTCTCTCTGCCTCCCGACCTGCCGATACCTCCCGACCAGCACCGGCTCTCGCCCGGCGCTATTGGGACTTGGACTTTCTGCGGATCGCGGGCGCGCTCGGGGTGATCCTCGTGCATGTGTGCTCGCGGTTTCAGGTGGATTACACGGCGGCCAACGCGGAGGAATTCTGGCTGTTGAACGCCCTGAACGCCTTGGTGCGCACGGCCCCTGCCCTCTTCGTAATGGTGAGCGGGGCCTTGCTCCTGCGCCCGCGCAAGCAGGAGCTGCCCGACTTTTATCGCCGTCGGCTGCACCGGGTGGGCATCCCGCTGGCCTTCTGGACGGTCCTCTACCTGGGGTTGCGCTGGGTCGCCGGGCAGGTGAAGGAGAGCAACCCGCTGGTCTTCGCACTGCACGAAGTCGGCGTAGGCGAGCCGTTCTGGCATTTGTATTTTCTCTACATCCTCGCCGGCTTGTATCTGGTGACTCCGTTTCTACAGCGCTTTATCGCGGCGGCGGGCCAGCGGTGGGCGCTCTACCTAGGGTGCCTCTGCCTGGGGCTGGCTTCGCTCGACATCGTGCTGCAATGGGCACTCGGCGCAGAGATCCAGATGACGGCGCTGAACCGCTTTGCCCCCTATCTCGGTTTTTACGTGCTCGGCTATGTGCTCTACCGCCATCAGGACCTGAAGCGGCATCAAGGGCTGGCCTGGGCTCTGGCGGCAGGGGGCTGGGCCTTGACGGCCTTCGGCAACGGCTGGATGGAAGCGGAGACGGGGCGTGAATCGATCTTCTTCAACTATCTGTTCCCCGGCATGGCGATGGAGGCGGTCGGGCTGTTCATGCTCATTCGCATGCAGTTTGGGCACAAGCGCTACCCCTCTGCCACCACGGGCCGGGTCCTGAACTTTGTCGCCTCGGCCTCGCTCGGGATCTACCTGATCCACCCGATCTTCCTCGAAGGGCTGGCCCGCCTCGGCTACAACAGCGCGCAGCTCTCCACGGCGGTAGGCGTGCCGGCCTTGACGCTCGTGACGCTGCTACTGAGCCTGGTAGCGACGGCCGTGATGCAGCGCGTGCCGGTGCTCAACCACGCGGTGGGCAACTGAGGCCCGTGCGGCCTTGCGAGAAACTGCGGCAAGGGTTATCGGTAGAGCCATGCCCCGACCTGTTACGCTCTTCACCGGCCAATGGGCCGACCTCCCTCTCGCCAAGCTCGCCCCGCTCGCGGCAGCCATGGGTTACGACGGCCTCGAACTGGCCTGCTGGGGCGACCACTTCGATGTCTCCAAGGCCGAGGACGAGGCCTATCTTCGCCGCCGCTGGGAGTTGCTGGAGCAGCACGGGCTGACCTGCTACGCCATTTCCAACCACCTCGTGGGCCAAGCGGTGTGCGACCGGATCGACGAGCGACATCAGGCCATTCTCCCAGCCCGAGTTTTTGGCGACGGGGAGCCGGAGGGCGTGCGCCAGCGTGCGGCGGAGGAGATGAAGCAGACGGCCCGGGCCGCGCGGCGCTTTTTCGATCTCCGCCCCGACGACCACGAGGGCGACTTTGCCGCCACGGTCAACGGCTTCACCGGCTCGGCCATCTGGCACCTGCTCTACAGCTTCCCGCCTACCCCGCCGGGCCTGATCCAGAAGGGTTTCGACGACTTCGCCGCCCGCTGGACGCCGATCCTCGACGTGTTTGAGGAAGTCGACGTCAACTTCGCCCTCGAAGTGCACCCGACGGAAATCGCGTTCGACATTGCGAGCGCTCAGCGGGCGCTGGAAGCCGTCGACCACCATAAGCGTTTCGGCTTCAACTACGACCCGAGCCATCTGGGCTATCAGGGGGTGGACTACGTGCAGTTTATCCGCACGTTTTACGACCGCATCTTCCACGTGCACCTCAAGGATGTCTGGTGGGGGCGTGGCGACGGCACGGTAGGCGTCTTCGGCGGCCACACAGAGTTTGGCGACCCGCGCCGCTACTGGGAGTTCCGCTCGGTCGGCCGAGGGCATATCGATTTTGAAGACATCATCGTGGCGCTTAACGACATCGCCTACCAAGGGCCGCTCTCCATCGAGTGGGAGGACGGGCGGATGGACCGCGAGTTCGGTGCGCGCGAATCGTGCGACTTTGCCCGCGCCATCGACTTCCCCCGCAACCAGGTGGCTTTCGACGCCGCCTTCAACCGCGACAACCAATAGACATGACCGCCCCCCGCAAACTCCGTATGGGCATGGTCGGTGGAGGCCGTGGCGCCTTCATCGGTGAAGTCCACCGCATGGCCTCCCGGCTCGATGGCCAGATCGAACTCGTCGCGGGCGCCTTTTCTTCGGATCCCGAACGCGCCCGCCAGTCGGGCGAAGACCTGTTTGTCGACCCGGGCCGCGTCTACACCTCTTACGAGGAGATGGCCGCAAAGGAAGCCGCCTTGCCCGAAGGCCAGCGCATCGACTTTGTCAGCATCGTGACGCCCAACCACCTTCATTACCCGGTGGCGCGATGCTTCCTGCAGCACGGCTTCCATGTGGTGTGCGACAAGCCGGTGACACACCGGATGGAAGATGCCGTAGCCCTGCGCGACCTCGTGCGCCAGAGCGGTCGGCTCTTTGCCCTCACCCACAATTACACCGGTTACCCCATGGTGCGAGAGGCACGCGAGCGCGTGAGCCGGGGCGAACTGGGCGAGCTGGTGAAAGTCGTAGTCGAATACACGCAGGGCTGGCTGCTCGGCAACGTGGAAGCCGAGGGGAATAAACAGGCAGCCTGGCGCACCGACCCTAAGCTGGCGGGTGCAGCGGGCTGCCTCGGCGACATCGGCACCCACGCCGAAAACCTCGTGCACTACGTCACGGGTCAGAAAATCGCTCAGGTAAGCGCGGACTTTACGACACTCGTGCCGGGGCGCCAACTGGAGGACGATGCCCAGCTCTTTTTACGCTACGAAAACGGCATGAAGGGCCTGCTATTTGCCTCCCAAGTCTCCGCCGGGGAAGAAAACGCCCTGCGCCTGCGCGTCTACGGGACCAAGGCCTCGCTGGAATGGCGGCAGGAAGACCCCAACGAGCTGATCCTGAAGTTCCCCGACCAGCCGCGCCAGATCCTGAAAACAGGCAACGGCTACCTGAGCCCGCATGCGCAGGCCGGCTCGCGCATCCCGCCGGGCCACCCGGAAGCCTTTCTGGAAGCCTTCGCCAACCTCTACCGCGAGTTTGCCCGCGCCGTGCGCGACCGGCAGGCGGACCGCGACGATGGGCCTTACGACTTCCCCACCGTCGAAGACGGCCTGGAGGGCCTGCGCTTCATCGCCACCGCAGTCGAAAGCGCCGCCCACGACAGCCGCTGGACCAAGATGGTTGAGGTCTAAGCTTCCGTCTCCGGCGCGGCTTCGGTGTTAAAGGCGTTGCGAAGGCGGCGCCAGTTGGGCTTGCCGGTGCCCGTGCGCGGCAGGCGCCAAGGCCAGAGACGTAGCTCTTTGGGCACCTCGCAGCGGCGCTCGGTCGAATACAGGGCCTGCCACACGCGCTCCTGGGTCACGCTCAGCTCGCCGGCCACTGCGATGACGAGGCGCTGCCCCCAATCCGGATCGTCGAGGCCAAAGGCAATCGCCTCCGTCACGCCCGGCAGCGCCTGCACGCGCCGCTCGACCACGCCCGGGTCGACCTTTTCGCCCCCGGTGTTCACCACGCGATCGAGGCGACCCTGCACGCGCAGGTGCCCACCCGGCAACCACATGCCCTGATCACCCGTGTAAAACGGATCGCGTAAAAAGTCGGCACGAGGCGGCCAATAGCCGTGGCAGAGCATGTCGCCCATCACCACGATACGCTGCTCCGGCGGCAGCAGGGTGACGCGCGCATGCGGCATCGGGAGCCCCACCGATTCATCGCCCGCCAGGAAGGCCTCCGGCGGCGTCACCGTGATCATCGCCGCCGTCTCCGTCATACCATAGCAAGGGGCCAGCCGCAGGCCCAGGCTACGCGCACGCTGGCGATCGGCCGCTTCGAGCGCCGCCCCACCGATCAGGATACACTGGAAACGCTGGAGCCACGCTCGCCCCTGCGCGTCGTCCATCAGGCGGTGCAACTGGGTGGGTACCAGCGAGACCACCGCCGGCGACAGCACTTCGGGAGGCGGCCCTTCCATCCAGTCCTTGTACTGGGCAAAGCGCACCTCCCCATTAGCCGCCAAAGCGCGAAAGACCGGCATGAGCCCGCCCACGTGCTCCATCGGCAGCGGCGAAATATGATTGGCCGGCCAGTGCGGGAACTGCGCCGCATAGCCTTCCGCCGCCGTCAACAACGTGTCCAGCGTGTGGATGGCAAAGCGCATCTGCCCGCTCGTCCCCCCGGTGCCGATGAGGATGCACGGCCCCAGCCCATCGGGCGGCACGAAATCGCGCAACACCTCCACCGCGGGATCTTCGGCGTAGGCCAGCCCCTGCGGGCGCAGCACGACCGATTGCCCGAGCGAAATGCTGCCTACGATCTGCTCGAAGTAGTTTTGCGGAGAAGTTACCGCCACCCGCCTCAGGTGTCGGTTAATGCACTCGGAGTCCTCCGGCACATCCGGGGTCCAGCCCCAGGCGGCCAGTTTCAGGACCAGCGATGACATGCGCGATTCCATAACTCGGTAAAAAGTTCGTCACAAACTTCCGCCGAGGTCAAACGTGGGGTGTTCTCAAATCCATTCCAACCGTCATCAAAGTAGGCGATTGTGCCATACCCCACACGCCGATTCACGCCCAGCTCCGCCGCGATGCGCAGCGTCTGATACAGACCGATGCCCGTCTCGAAGACCGAAGATGCCATCAGCGGAGCCCTTGCCCCTGCCAGCTGCGACCGCAAGGCCTGTAAATCGCCCAACAGCGAGAGCTTGAGCACGAGCGGCCCAGGCCAGCCCGTCTGCAAAGCCCGCTTCAACCCGCCGTGCAGGGCCAGCGATTCATCCAGGGCCAGCGGCACGCCCCAGCGCAGCATGGCCGCCCGCATGTCTTGCTCCTGCCCCGGCGGCAAGGGCTGCTCCAGAAAGCCGATGCGGTCCAGCCCTTGCAGGTGCTCGCCCCACCAGTCCAGCTCTGTGCCCATAAAGCTGGCATTGGCATCCAGCCGCAGCTCCCCGTCGTCGGGCAAGGCATCCCACAACGATTCGACCAGTGCCAACTCTTCCGCCGCCGACTGCACCCCCAGCTTCACCTTGAAGCAACGAAAGCCCTCCGCCCGTAGCTGGCGCAAAGTCTCCAGCGCCGTATCGCCACCCGGCAACAAGGCCGTATTCTCGAAATCGAACTGTGCGGGCGGGGCATCGAGGCTCCAGCGAGCGACATCCAGCGCAAAACGGGTCGCCGGCAGCGCAGCCGGCACGAGCGTGGGATCCCCCGCCACCTGAGAGGCCGATTGCTCCAGAAACGCCACCACCTGCGTCCAATTTTCGCTGCCAAACTCCGGCACTGGTGCCACCTCGCCGTACCCCGTCCGCCCCTCCGGGTCGCGCAGGCGCAGCAGCACGCCCCGCCGCTCAAACCACGGCCCATGCGCGGTGTTCAGGGGGACGACAAACGATCGCTCGTAAGGCACCCAGTCCAGTTGCCAATTTGCCACCTGCCGACACAAGGCCTCCGATTCGTATTTCGCAAGCACTCGGTGTCGCGATCCGTCGCCGTGTGCATGGAACCTGCGTACCTCATGGCATGTCCCACCCCGTTTTACTCTTCGATGGCGATTGCAACTTCTGCCGCGCCGCCGTCCACTGGCTCGTGCAACACGACCCGGCCGGGCACCTCCACTACGCTCCACTCCAGAGCGAGCCCGGCAGACAACTGCTGCGCGAGCACGATATCGACGAAGATTACATCAAATCCGTCGTGCTGATCGAACCGCAACACGCTCATTTCAAGTCCGACGCCGTGCTGCGCGCCCTCAGCTACTGCAAACAGCCCTGGCGCACCCTCCGCCGCCTGCGCTTCGTGCCCAAAGCCCTGCGCGACATCCCCTACGAAGGCGTCTCCCAAAACCGCCCCACCCTCTCCCGCGCCGTCGGCACCATCGACCACACCTACGTGCCCGCCCCTGAAGTCCGCAACCGCTTCCTCGCCTATTGACACTGCCTCGCGGGCGGAAACGCAAAAAAAGTACCCACCCGCGTAAATTTATCTTTGACACACCTCCATCTCCCTGACTTCATTCAGGGCTTTTCCTCGACAGGAAAATCCGCAGTTGCTCGGTAGCTCAGCGGTAGAGCAGGTGGCTGTTAACCACTTGGTCGCTGGTTCGATCCCAGCCCGAGCAGCCATGGTTTTGAAAGCGATGTCTTGCTACGTTTACATCCTGCAAAACCCAGCCGGACGCTTCTATATCGGGCAGAGCACCGATCTTGTTGCACGCCTAGAGAGTCATAACTCCACCGATCGTAGCGCAGGCAAATACACCCGCAAAAACGGACCGTGGGAACTCGTTTGGCAAGAAGCGCATCCAGACCGCTCCAGCGCCATGCGCCGAGAACGCGAGATCAAGGCATGGAAGTCTGCCGCACGCATACGACGCGCATTGCTCAGCGGTAGAGTCCCGCCAAGGCGGGATTAACCACTTGGTCGCTGGTTCGATCCCAGCCCGAGCAGCCATGGTTTTGGAAGCGATGGATTGTTACGTTTACATCCTGCAAAACCCAGCCGGACGCTTCTATATCGGCCAGAGCACCGATCTTGTTGCACGCCTAGAGAGTCATAACTCCACCGATTGTAGCGCAGGCAAATACACCCGTAAAAACGGACCGTGGGAACTCGTCTGGCAAGAAGCGCATCCAGACCGCTCCAGCGCCGTACGCCGAGAACGCGAGATCAAGGCATGGAAGTCAGCCGCACGCATCCGACGCGAACTCCTCAGCGGTAGAGTCCCGCCAAGGCGGGATTAACCACTTGGTCGCTGGTTCGATCTCGTGTCCTGAGGTTTTTTTGCAATGACAACACCCTTGCCCTCCAGTGGAACGGCCAACGCCTACCCGCAATAGTAGGCTCCACCAAAGACGGATATTGCTGCAATACAGGCTAATAAGGAATAAGCATCCTTAGATCTAATCATCACGCCCTTAACTTAAGGAAAATCCTGCTTGTAAAGCAAGACAACGAAGTTCATTATCAAACTGCACTCACGTAATATAACTCTGTTAAAAATCCCTTTACCTAATGAAACAAATCCTTCCCCTCTTCTTGGCTTTGGGTTCTTCCCTTTGCGCCCAACCCGTTGACTTGGTGATTACAAACCTTTCAGACTATACCCCACGGGTTGGTCAGTCCGTGGAGGTCAATTATCAGCTCATCACCGACCTTAGCGCTAGCGGGGGAGGAGAAAATTGGACTGTCCGCTTCAGCTTTTTATCGACGCCTCGCCTTCCTGGCAGCAGCTACAACATATACGCCTCGTACCGGGAAACTCTTGATCAAAGCTACACCTTCACCTGCGACACCGAAGGGCCAGTATCGCTTATAATTGACGGTTTTTTCGCAGGCTATTACCCTGACGCTCGGGTGGACTTTTACGTTGGAGGTAACGATTCAGGACTGCAAGTGGTGGAGTCGGAAGTTTACCCTTGGTCGGTCATTGAAGGCGACATGCCTGAAGTTGAGATCAGCTTCAGAAACTGGAACAACATAGCCTATTCCGGGTGGACCTTTCTGAATGTCTGGAATGAAGATGACCAAACGTGGGTAGGAGGCGAGTGGCAACAAGTGACCACACCTGCCAAGGGATATACTTGGCTAACCTACCAGATGACAGAGCCCCTTCGAAGCGGCTGGAATTGGTTTGCCATATGGGATGATGTTTCTCAGGAATGGGCGGGCGGTAGCTGGATTTGGGTCTACCCTAACTAACCCGCGCCACCTCCTCTACTCCCGCTCCAGCGCGCAGCTGTGGGCGGAGAAGCCGGCGCCGAAACTGCTGAGCCAAAGACGTTGTGCGTCTTTGGCTTTTTTGTCGGTTAGAAAACGTTCCAAGGCAAAGAGCACGCTGGGGCTGCTCATATTGCCGCACTGGCGCAAGACTTCGCGCGACCACGGGCTGGTGTAGCCGGGGACTGTCTGCTCGATCGCGTCCAGCACATCCCGACCGCCTGCGTGGAGGATCAGGGCATCCGGACGCGCATGGCCACGGGCCTGATCCCTTTCGAACAACTGGCGCACGGCGTTGCCTGCTTCGCGAGGCACGGAGCGGTGAAGCAGGTTGCGCAGCTTGCCCTCGCGATTCTCGAAGCGCAGGATGTCGCGTTTTTCGGGAATCACCACGGTATCGAAGGCACCGCAGCGCCAGGACGGGCCAGCAGCGGGCGGGGTGCCGGTCCAGATGGTGGCGGCGGCACCGTCGCCAAAGAGGCAGGCACTGATGATCACCCCCGGATCGTCGTCGAGGTAAAAGGCCGCACTGCAGATCTCGACCGCTACGACTGCCACCTTGGCCTCTGGGTGGGCGGCCACGTGATGGGCAGCCGAGCGCAAAGTCGGGATGGCAGCACCACACCCCAGGCCCACCAAGTCCTGCAGATAGGCGTCGGCCCGCAGACCAAGGCGTTCGCTGAGGTAGCTCGTGAGCCCCGGGCAGAGGTAGCCTGTGCAGGTACAGACGTAAAGGGCGTCCAGCTCTCCGGGAGGCACCCCCGCGTTCTCCAATGCCGGGCGCAGCGCCTGCTCGGCCAGCGGTGGGGCGGCAGCCTCGAAGGTGCGGTTGAGCGCCTGGGCGTCGAGGTCGAAGATCTCGCCTACTCGCTCGGCCGCAAGGTAACGCGTCTCGATCCCATTGTCGCCAAGCAGGATCTTGCCCAGCAGCTCGGTTGAACGGGGGCGTAATCGATCACGCAACGCAGAGTGTTCGTAGACATGCCAGAGGTCCTCTTGACGGTAGCAACGTGAAGGCAGGGCCGTGGCAATGCCGGTAAGATACATGATGTCCTAATGGAGAGCGTGGTAAAGCTGGTCGAAAGGCAGCCAGTTGCGGCGTGCCAGAAAGGCGACGCCTCCCTGCCCCAGCGAGCTAAGCAACAGATGATGCAGGATCTGGGCCCGTCGCAGCCGTCCGCCAAAGGTCTTTTGGCTGTCGGAGGTCAGCCCTTTCAGCGCTTCCTTCCAGCTCATTTGCTGGGTGGCATAGTAGGTCAAGAGTGGTGTAGCGACGGCGGCGTGCTCAAGGGCGCGCGTCATACCGTTGCCAGTAAAGGGCGGCATCAGGCTCCAGCAGTCGCCCACGCAAAAGTAGCCCGGCGGGGGGCGATGGCGACTGTAGTCCATCGCGGTGACGGACTGGAAGGTAGCGGGGTCGAGCGACTCGTAGCGCAGGCGGTGGCTGAGCTTCTTGAGCCCGACGTGCTGCAGGTAGGCGAGGATCAGATCGGCATCGCGCCCTTGCAACGAGCTTTGCAGCTCGAAGAGCCCACAGATGTTGACCCGGTGCTTGGGTAGGCGAGAGAGCCCGATGTAGCCGCCTCGCCCAAAATGTAGCTCGAGATCGCTCGTCAGTTCCAGCTCTACGGCGTGGATCTTCAGGCCCAGCCAGCGCTTACGGGCCTGGTTGGTTGCCCTCCGACGCCCGGTAGCCCAGATGACGCCTTCCTGGTTTTCGCTCAAGTTGACGCGCGAACGCTGCATCAAGTCGCCACCCAGTTGGTGAAAGCGGCGGCTGAGGCGCGCATCCAGTTCGTAGCGCGAAATCGCCAGCGCAGGTTCGGGCAACTGGCGCTCGTAAATCAGGTTGTCGCCACGGTACCAGCGGGTGGTCTCCAGGCGCAGGGCATCCTGAAACAAGTCGCTGATGCCGAAGTATTGCAGCGTCTCCGGGCGGATCCCGGCCAGGAACTCGCCGCACACGCGGTGGCGTGGGTAATCGCCGGCCTCGCGAATCTGCACTGGGATGTCGTGCCGACGCAGGCCGATGCCTAGGGCCAGCCCCGCGAGCCCCCCTCCCATGACGTGGAGAGGCCGCATCAAGCGCTCGGCTCCTCCTTCCGGATCGCCTTCAGCCGATAGCTGCCCATGGGCGTCGTCCACGCATGGATGCTCCACGTCTCGTCGTCCAACCCCAAAAGGTCGGCCAATTCCCTGCCTTGAAATCCCGCTCGCACGCTCACGGGCGCATCGTGGCGGGAAACCCGGTTGAAGCCAAGGACATAACCAAGGTAGGCCAGACAAAGTGCGGAGCGGCAGCGCGCCGTCTCGTTGAAGAGCAGGACGCGGGCGCAGCGCAGTTTTTCACCCAGCGATCGCAGCTCTTCATCGGTGAGCTGATGCAGGATGAAGTTGCCGATTACCACCGGGCAACCGCCACTTTCGCACCAGTTCGCCAAATCCGTCTCCAGCCACTCCCAGTCTTCGGGCCAACGCTGGGGGCGCGGGATGCGGTCCAGCCCCGCATAGCCGCCACGGTAGCCGAAGGGCGCGATGATGTGCCGCTCCAGATAGCGCCCGAGCGCGCCGTCTCCCGCCGCCAGCTCGATAATGTGCTCATCGGGCCGCAGGTGCATCCGCAGCTCTTGCCCAAACCACGAGAAGTTGCCCATCAGTGCGTTGATAGTGCGTAGATCGCGGCGGTTGCCTAAAGCAGCCGGATCGTCCCAGGCCAGACCATCTAATATCTCAGGCTCAACGACCCTTTGCATCGCTGTAGCCTAGGCGGGAGGGTAGCCTTTGGCAAATCGCGAGCCACAAGAGAGTTGCAGGCTCGACATTCGCGAATGAGATTTGTTCTCACAATGCACTTGCCATGGGGTCGCCTCATGCCATAGCAACAGACGCTTCGCGCTCACCTTCGCTTTCTCCTTCTGATCATGAGCTTTCGTAAAGTGCTCTTCTGGCTTCACCTGATTGCTGGTATCGTCTGCGGCGTCATCGTGGCCATCATGTCCTTCACGGGTGCGGTGCTCGTTTTCGAGCACGACGTGATCGAGTGGTCGCAACACGCGCAGACCCACTTCACCCCGCCCGCTGGGGAAGAGCCGCTGAGCGTGGACGAACTGGTGGCGCGCGCCAACGCAACGGAGCAGCCCGCCCAGAGCCTGACCTTTTACCGCGACGAAGACCGCCTACTGCGCGTCAATTTCGGCCGCCGCGACTACCAGTATCTCAACCCCTACACGGGGGAGCTGACCGCGCCGGAAGAAACCGCTGCCAGTGGCTTTATGCGCACCATGATGGTGTGGCACCGCTGGCTGGCGATGGGCGGCGAGCAACGCGAGGTGGGCAAGGCCATCACGGGTGCCTCCAACCTCGCCTTCGTCGTGCTGATCGTAACGGGCATCTACCTCTGGTGGCCCCGGCGCTGGACCTCCAAGGTGCTGCGCGGCCAGCTGTGGTTCCGCAGCGTGAAGGGCAAGGCGCGCGACTTCAACTGGCACAATGTGCTGGGCTTTTGGGCCGCGTTGCCCCTCCTGATCTTTACCCTCACGGCCATCAACTGGTCGTATAGCTGGGGGCGCGACTTCTTTACCTGGCTGGGTGGGCCGCAACCGGAGGCACCCGCCTTCCAACTGGAGTTGACGCCCGAACAACTGCACCAACGCCCCTCCCCCTCGGCCATCGTTGCCGCCGCTTCGACCGAAGTGCCGACCTGGTCGGAAATCCAGCTGACCCTGCGCGAAGGCGGCGGTCGTGGCCCTGGAGGCGGTCAAGGCCCCCGCGATGGTAGCGGCTCCGGCCGTGCCGAAGGCGGGCCTCGCCCGGAAGGCCAGCCGCGACAGGCTCCAAGCGGCGAAGGGCGCCGGGCCGAAGCGCCCAGTGGCCCCCAACCGATCGTGGTCAATGTGAAGGACAGCAAGATCTCCTTCCCGGCCAGCCCTTCCAAACTTTACCTGCACCCGGTCACCGCAGAGGTCCTCCAGCTGGAGTCGGCCAAAGACCTGCCGCTGCGCCTCAAGCTGCGCCAGTCGATCCGCGCGATCCATACCTCCACCGTGGCGGGCCCCATCGGCCAAGTCATCGGCTTCCTCGCCTGCGTCGCCGCGCTGGTGCTCGTGTGGACCGGGTTCGCGCTCGCATGGCGCCGCTTCTTCGGCAAGAGCAAGAAGAAGAAAGCCGCCGCGCCGAAACAAGAAGCGCCCGCCGCGAGTTAGTCCGCCGGCTTGGTTTGCCAGGCGGGGCTCCAACACGTGGTGCGGCCGCCGATTTGCTCACGCTCCAGCGGCTTACCCGTCTGCGGGCAAGTGCCGCCGTCGCGCCAGCGGTGATTGAAGAGCCAACTCTCGGGGATGCGCTCGTTCATGTAATGCGGCAGGTCGTCTTCGTCGCGTCCGGCAATCACCTCGAGGGCATCGCGCGCCACCTCCTGCACCTTTTCATGCAGCGTGTGGACCTCCGGGGCACTCAGTGAACCGGCGGGGGCATGTGGCTTGAGGCGAGCGCGCCAGAGGATCTCATCGGCCATCCAGTTGCCGATGCCCGGGAAGCGTTCCTGCATCAGCAGCACGGCCTTGAGCGGGCTCTTGCGGCGGCGCTGCAGAAAGGCCTCCACCACCTCCACCGTAAAGCGCCCGTCCGTGATCGCAAAGGGGATCGTCTGCCAGTAAGCGGGGGGCTCAGGGCCTTCGTCGTATTGCACCCGACCGAAGAGCCGGGGGTCGCGAAACACCAGCGCGCGCTCTGCTTGGTACAGCACAAGGTGGTCGTGCTTGCCCGGCTGGAAGTCGACGGCCTCGACGAGCATCCGCCCCGTCATACCCAGGTGGATACCGAGGTGGGCGGGCGTTGAAAAGGTGAAAAGCATTTGCTTGGCCTTTGCCTCCGAGCGCTCCAGCACGGCCCCGGTCAAGCCAGCGACGAGGGCGCTCGTATCCACACCACGCAACAGCCGCTTGCCGTGGTGCAGGTGGACGCGCTCGATGCGGTGCCCGAGCCCGGGGTTCCAGACTTTGCGGAAAAACTCGACTTCAGCCAATTCGGGCATGGCAGTAATGTAATCCAGTTCTACTCGAGGCCCAACTCCGTCTGCTCGGTCCGAACCTCCCGACGCACCTGGATCTCACCATCGCGGAATCGGAGGTTGAAGGACTGCTCCGGGCGGATCCTGGCAGAATCGGTGATGGGGCGGCCCTTCAGGTCGGTCGCAAGGATGTAGCCGCGCTGGAGGATCTGCTCGGGGCTGCTCGCGCGCAGGCGCAAGGCCAGTTGGCGCAGGCGCTCGCGGCCCAGTCGCACGGCCACCTCGGGGTGCAGCTCACGGAAGCGTCGCTCCAGGCGGTAAAGGGTCTGCTCCAGTCGCGAAAGGTGGCGCTGCCCTGCTCCGCCGAGCCGGTTCGTCAAATCGTCGAGGCGCAGCCAGCCCTGCTCCAGCCGGTGGCGTGGAGCCTGTTGCTGCCAGCGGTGGCGCAGACGCTCGAAGCGCACGCTCCGGCGCTCCAGCCCGAGGTCGACCGTCTGGTCGAGGCGCTCAGCGAGCGCCAGCATCCGCTCGCGCTGCTCCAGGAAGGCGCTGCTGATCAGCTCGGCGGCAGCGGAAGGCGTCTCCGCACGGCGGTCAGCCGCGAAGTCGCTCAAGGCATAGTCGATCTCGTGGCCGACCGCAGAGATGACCGGCAGCGAGCACTCCGCCACCGCGCGCACCACGATCTCTTCGTTAAAGGGCCAGAGGTCTTCAAGGCTGCCCCCACCCCGTCCGATCACCAACAGGTCGCACAAGCTTCCTTGATCGGCCCGGTGGATCTGACGGGCGATTTCCTCGGCTGCCCCCTGCCCTTGCACCCGAGCGGGGAAGACCCGCAGCGTGCCTGCCCAGCCTCGGCGCTGCAGAATGCTGACAAAGTCGCGCAGGGCTGCACCGGTGGGAGAGGTGACAAAGCCCACGGTGCGCGGCAGCGGTGGGATCGGCTGCTTGCGCTCAGGGTCGAACAGGCCTTCATCGGCGAGCTTGCGCTTGAGCGCCTCGAACTTGGCCTGCAGACGCCCCAGGCCTTCCTCGACGACGAGTTGCACCACGAGCTGGTAGCCGCCCCGGGGAGGGAAGACCGAGAGACGACCGAATGCCACCACCTGCTGCCCGTCCTTGAGCTGGAAGGGCAACCGCGCAGCGACTTGGCGAAAGGCCACCGCACTGATCTGCGCGCCGGCATCTTTCAGCGAAAAATAGACGTGCCCGCTGCTCTGGTTGCGCAGGTTGCTGACCTCGCCGCGCACCCAGATCTCGCCAAAGCCGGTCTCCAGGGTCTCGCGGATCTTTTCAGTCAGCTCCGAAACGCTCAGGGCCTGCTGCACCGTGCTGATCAGCGCGTCACGCATTGCGAGGCTCTGCCTTGGCCTTGAGGTAACGGCGCAGGTAACGCAGGGCGATGCTCAAGAGCAGAAACAGGAAAATCCCGAGAATCAGCAGCCCGAAGTTGCCCTTCAATATGCTGTCGCCCATCAGCATGACCAGCGTGCCGATAAGCATTTGCGGCGGAAAGGAATACGTAAGATAGCGGCGCAAACCACACTCGCTCAGCCCGAGCAGGTAGTTTTGCATCGCGTAGGGCATGGGCGAAAGACGGATCGTCAGGATCGTCTGCACCATCTCGCTCGGCGGCAGGCGCGGGATGCTCCAGCCCCGGCTCTCCAGCAGGCGTTGCAGATGCGGGCGCAAGGCGCTATCTGTCAGCACGTAGCTCAGCCACATATTGGCAAACACGGCCCCTCCGGCCGCCACAATCGCCCAAGCAGGCCCGTATGCCCCCATCACCGGGATCGCGGTGAGGTAAAAGAAGGTCAGCGGCACCCCCAGCGCGGGGAGGAGTGCAAAGCACAGCCAATACGCCCACGGCGGGATCACCTGCAGCCAGTCTTGCACCCCTCGGCTGGCCGTGCCCACCCAGGCGATCAAACGATCCGTGCCGAGGCCAATCCAGAGCGCGCCGACCACCAGCGCGCCAATCCCGCCCACAATAATGAGCGGCAACAGCGACTGCAGCAGCGAACGGGGCTGATCCGATGAAGATGACATGGGCCTAGACGTTGGCAACCTGCCGTCTGCTTGGCAAGGGCCGTACAAAGAAGAAGCCCGCCAAAACGGCGGGCTCCAAAAGCATCTATAAAAACTGCTTCAGGGCTGGGACTAGTATTCCCAGATGATGACGGAACTGTCGGTCGAAGGTGTCGTTGTGCCGGAAAGAGACTCTGTCGTCGAACCGTCCAACGAAACCTTAAGCCAACCGCCTTCTTCGAAAACGGTCAGACCAGTATAGTCTTCGCGGGAAGCAGGTTGGATAGTCTTGAGGTAAGGAAGATCCCACTCAGCAGTACCTGCAGCATTACCGGTGCTGATGAGCTCATCATAGGTCACGGAGGCGAGGCCGTTTTCGATGATGGCGCGCTGACCGGTCTGGGCGATCTGCTTCAGGTTGTTTTCAGCGGCACCGGCCTGGGAGGAGACGCGGACGCTTTGGAAAGCGGGGATGGCCATGGCGGCGAGGAGGCCGATGATGACCACGACGATCATGATTTCAACGAGGGTGAAACCGGACTTCTTCTTCATAATAATAACAATCTTGCGGTTAGCGTATGGATCGTAGCCAACAGACTTGACTACGACGAAAATGAATACGCAAGAACCCCGCAAAGCCAAGTAAATAGTGGGGTATTGGGTCCACTGCAGGGGTTTTCACGGGCCCTTTACGTGTTCTGCGGTAAACGCTTACCACCGATCCTAAAGATATGCCACCAACAATTGTAAATTAAACCTTGTCGGCAAAAAGGATGACGCCCGCATTGGATGGCACCACGCTCTGGACCTCCACCGCGATCTCCTGACCGATCAGGCTGCGCGCGTGGCTGACGACGA
Source organism: Verrucomicrobiota bacterium JB022 (assembly GCA_030673845.1). Classification (NCBI taxonomy): domain Bacteria; kingdom Pseudomonadati; phylum Verrucomicrobiota; species Verrucomicrobiota bacterium JB022. The sequence goes on along the minus strand of JAUTCQ010000017.1, from coordinate 371,498 downwards.
CCATCGAGCCGTCGGACATATAACCCACCGCCTGGTCGCTCTCCTTGCCGGGCTTGACGAGCTTGATCTCGAAGCGCTCCCCCACGACGGGGCGCGGCACCAAGGCCTTGCCCAAGGCGTTGAGGTTGAGCCACTCGACGTTGTGGAACTCTGCGATCTGGGCGAGGTTGAAGTCGGTCGTCACGATCCGGGCCTTGAGGCTTTGGGCGAGGAAGATCAGCTTGGCGTCGACATTCTGGCGGTTCTCGACCTCGCTCTCGTTGATGCGCAGGTCGAGGTGCGGCAGATCGCGCAGGCGGCGTAGCGTCTCCAGCCCACGACGGCCCTTAGCCTGACGCACCGGGTCCGACGAATCGGCCACGCGGTGGAGCTCGTCGATTACAAAGCGGGGGATCACGAGCCCGTAGCCCATGAACTTGCTCTCGCAAATGCCCGCGATCCGGGAGTCGATCAGCGCACTGGTGTCGACGACCGCCAGCGGCACGTCTACCTGGTGCGGCACGAAGCGCACGTAAGGGATCACCAGATTGAACTCATCCCGGCCACGCAGGGCGAGCACCGCCCCCAGATACATCAGCACAACAAACAGCCCGAGGCGGATCAGGTACATGTTTTGCCGCAGGGGGCTGGAAAGGCTTTCGTAGGGGATGTCGAAAAACGGCGAACTGGAGATCAGCGTCGCCATCACCCAGCCGATGAAAAGGCCAAACGTCAGAGCGGAGAGACCGCGCAGGGAAAAGCCCTTGAGCATGATGTCGACCAGCACGACGAGAGCCCCCAGCCCACCGCCGATGGCGACCGCCCGTAGCCACAAGCCTTCCCACTCGGGCACCGCGACCGTCACGAGCACGGCAGCGGTAATACACAGCAGGAGGAAAAAGATACGTATAGTGCGGATAGTCTCTCTCATGACGCAGCCGGTGGCGCCGGTACCACTGAAGATATGTTTTGCCCTAGCGGTATGGCCGACGCAAACCTTATTGAAGCTATGTGGATCGAACGCGAAAATCTCAACTCACCGGCTCACTATCGTTGGATGACCCATCTGATCGTGCCCCGACCGATCGCATGGATTTTAACCCGCAATGCAAATGGCAGTTGCAACCTCGCGCCTTTCTCCTTCTTCAACGCGGTGACGAGCAACCCGCCGATCGTCTCCGTCTCGATCGGACGCAGGCCCAACGGCGATAAAAAGGATACCTGGCGCAACCTTGAGCGCACGGGCATGGCGATGATCCACCTGCCCTCGATGCAGGAACTGGACGAGGTCAACCAATCGGCCAAACCGCTGGCCCCGGAAGCCTCCGAGATCGACGCGCAACAGTTGCCGCTGGTCGAAGAGCCGGACATCCCCCTGCCCCGCTTGGCATCCGCCCACGCCGCCCTCTTTTGCCGCCTGCATGCGGTGCACGAAGTCGGCCACGGCCGGCAGGGCCTCATCTTGTGCGAGGTGGAGCGGCTGTTTCTCCACCCGAAGCTGGGCATCGACCATTAGGACGAACGCAGCGAGCTGCCGGTGGAGCGGCTGGACCCGCTGGCGCGCCTCGGTGGGCCGAACTTCGCGCGCCTCGGCGAGTCGATTGCCCGGGCTCGGCCGGAGTAGAGCTGGCCTAAAACCAGCCGAACCAGTGACGCCCCGCCCAGAGCACGCCGGGAAGCAGCATCAGCACGATGGTCAATACGATGAGCCAGAACTTGGCCTGCTCGCCCTGCTCATTCTCCGGCTCCATCGTCTTCCTCCAGATTTTCGGTTGAGGTGCCGAGCGGCTCGATGATCACGCGGAAGCCAGTAAAAGGGTTGCGCTCGTTTACGTTGCGGGGCTCCACCGGCACCGAGCGCAGGCGGATTGGATTGTCGCGCAAGGTGCCCCCAGCGACGGCCTGCGCGCCGGGTTCGGGCACCGTGGCCACGATCCATTCCGAGACATTACCGAGCAGGTCGTAGAAGCCCAGTTCGTTGGGCTGGAGTGCGGCGGGCTGCTGCGGCAGCGCACGCTGGGGGTCTTCGTACTGGCTCGCACTGCTCCAGGCTTCGCGGCGGACTTCGTCGGTCCCCGTCTGGCCTACCGCAGCGGTAAATTCGTCCTGACGCGGCAAGCGGCCCTGCTGGCCCACGATCCAGCCGAGGCGGCGGGCAAAGCTGGCGGCCTCGGCAAAGCTGACCGACTCGACCGGCAGGCCCATGCCTTTCTGGCCGGAGGGGTTGCGCTGCATCACTTGCTCGTAAAGAGCTTGGTGGACTTCGCGGTCAAGCAAGCGGGAAGGGCTCTCGGGCAGGGGGCGTAAACGGGCTTCGACCCAGCCCTGAATCGAGTCGAGGTCTTGTCGCAGGCGGTAGAGCAGGTTCACTTCTTCGGCCAATTCTTCCGCGACATAGCGCGAGCCTTCGGGCAGCTCCTGTGCCTTCTGCAGCTGGCGGAAAGTCGTCACGACGGCCTGGGACGCCGCTCGCGTCTCGCCATTGGCGAGTTGGCGGCGAATCTGGGCCAGATCACGCTCCAGCTGCGCCACCACCGGGCGCACCTGGGCACCATAGGCGGCGTCTTCCAGCTCATGCACGCGGTCGAAGCTGGCGTAGGTGCTGTCGCGGTAGCCCTCGGTGATCATTTTTTGCAAGGCGGCCGCCTCACGGTAGAGCGCCAAACCGCGAGCGCCATTGCCTTCGGCCACGGCCTGCTCGGCATCGGCCACCAACTGGTCGAGCTGCAGCTTGGTTTCGCGCACCTTCAGGTCGGCGATTTGCTTCTCCAGCTCGCGCTCACGGCGCACGCTGTCTTGCGGCAGGCGATTGAGCTGCCGGTTGATACGCTGCTGATAGCTGAGCGCGTTTTCAAAGAGGGTGAGGGCCTCGTCGTAATTTCCCTCGGCCAAGGCGTCTTCCGCCTGCGCGCTCAGCTCGGCAAGGCGCTCCATTTGGGGGGCGAGTTGCCAACGCTGCAACAGCATGCGCAGCTGCTCGGCGCGCGGTTCATCGACCTTCGGGCTGTGAGGATACAGCGAGTTGAGCTCGGCCTGCAGACGGCGGGCCTCCTCGATCTTGCGATAGGCGGCATCCTGCTCGCCGGCTTCGAAAAGCGTGCGCCCCTCGGCCTCAGCCACATGGGAGCGTTCGGACAGCTCGCGCCCACGCCCAAGGTCGCGCACTTTTTCCAGCGCGCGCAGGCGGTCGCGATCGGGCCGCAGCACGAGTTGGCCCGACGACCAGCTTTCGGGCGTTTCGGCGTAGGCGGCATTGCGCAGGGCGAGGATCAAACCGCGCTGTTGTTGGAGCGCGTCGTCGATCCGCTCCAACTGAGCCTTGGAAAGCTTGCCTTCGCGTTCCCACGCGGCCTCGGCTTCGGAGAGGGTGGCGTCCAGCTCGCCACGTAGCTGGGCAAGCTGCTCGGGCTTCAACTCGATCGAAAGCTGCTCGATCTCATGCTCATCCCAGCGGACGCCGGGGAGGCCATAGAGAAAGCCGAGCACCACGGCACTCACGATCGCAAGGGCAATGACCCAGCGTTGCCACTTCTGGCGACGCATGCGACGGCGTTCTTCTCGGCGAATCAAAGGCTTGCGGCCACGAACCATATCCAGCAAAGGAAGATTTTCAGGCTTGTCAGCGCCTCCGCGGTCGGGAACCTAAGCGGCAGGCGAAAAGCGCCATTACCGACCAGCAACCCCGGTTGCGCAAGCATAGAAACCCGAACCCCCGCCTCAAACTTGCAACAACTGACGATCATCGCCCCCGGCCTTTTAGGTGCCTCCCTCGGGATGGCCGCCAAGCGCGTGAGCCTGGTGGAGCGCGTGCATGTGTGGGCCCGCCGCGCCGAAACCCGCCTGGAGTGCGAGGCGCAGCCGTGGTGCGACGCCGTCTTTGCCGAGCCGGAGGCCGCCGCCCAAGGGGCGGACCTGGTCGTGATCTGCACCCCGGTCAACGAGATCGCCCGTTATGCTGCGTTGCTGGCCCCGGTGTTGCAGCCGGGCGCGCTGGTGACGGACGTCGGCAGCACCAAAGGTCAGCTCTGCCGCGATGCACAAGCCGCGATGCCCGAAGGGGTGGCCTTTGTGGGCTCGCACCCGATGGCTGGCTCGGAAAAGACGGGCCTCGCGCACGCCCAGGCCGATCTTTTTCGCGACCGCGCCTGCCTCGTCACCCCGCTGCCCGACACTCCGCGCGAAGCGGTCGAAAAGATCTGCCGCTTTTGGCGCGAGCTGGACATGGAGGTGACGACGATGGACCCCGACCGCCACGACGAGATCGTCGCCAACATCAGCCACTTGCCACACCTCCTCGCCAGTGCCCTCTGCAGCCTGCTGGCCCAGAAAGACCACGCGTGGCAGGCCTTCGCAGGCAACGGCTTGCGCGACACCACACGCATCGCCGCCGGCAGCCCGACGCTGTGGCGCGACATCGTGGAGCAGAATCGCGACGAGGTGCTGCGCTCTCTCACGGCCTTCGAAGACGAGCTCGCGCGCCTGCGCTCCACCGTAGCCAACCGTGACTGGCCGCAGCTGCGCCACATCCTCGAACGGGGCAAGCATTATCGCGACGAGCTGGCCTGAACGCGCTTTTTTGGATCGGCGAGCCCTGCCCAAACACTTTAAGATTTCCCTCGCCCTCTTCCCCTGTTTTTACTGAGCCTGCTGTCAATCCGTCCGACCATGCAAGATCCGCTGCCTATCGTTCCCTTTTCTCAGCCGGTGCGCGCCCGTGTGCGCGTCCCCGGTTCGAAGAGCCTGACCAACCGCATCCTGATTCTCGCCGCTCTCAGCAATCAGCGGGTCACGCTCCGCAACGCCCTTTTCAGCCGCGATACCCGTATCATGGCCACGGCGCTCGACCAGGTGGGCATCAAGGTGGAGGCCGATGAAAACACTGAAACCATCGTGGTCGAAGGCACCGGCGGCTGGATCCCGGGCGAAGAGGCCCACATTCACGTGGGCAACGCCGGCACGGTCGCACGCTTCCTCACGGCCTTCCTCGCGTTGCGCGAAGATGGCAAATTCCACCTCGACGGCGATGAAGCGATGCGCAAGCGCCCGATGGGCGGGCTGATCGAGGCCCTGCAGGCCCAAGGCTGCGAGTTCACCTTCCACGACGAGCCGGGTTGCTTCCCCTTTACGATGGAGACGCACGGCCTCAAGGGCGGCCTCGTGCAAGTCGATGCCAGCGCGAGCAGCCAGATCCTTTCCGCGCTGCTGATGGTGGCCCCCTATGCGCTCAGCGAGTGCAGCTTTGAGCTTTCGGCCGCCAACGTGCGCCGCCCCTTCGTCCACATGACCCTCGGGCTGATGAAGGAGCTGGGGCAGGAAATCGAGGAAAGCATCCGGGGCGAGCTCCTCTGCTTCCAGGTTTCGCGTGGCCGCAGCTACAAGTTCAACCCCGACGAGTACATCGTGGGGGCCGACATGACGGCAGCGTCTTACTTCCTCGCCGTGCCGCTGGTCAACCGGGGCGGGCCCACCTGGTCGGTCGCGATTGCCGACCTGCAGCGCGGGCTTACCTGGCAGGGCGACCGCCAGTTTATCCCGGTGGCGGAGCAGTGTGGCCTGCAGGTCTACTACCGCCCCAATGGCGACGTAATCGCGGAATTCACCCCCGACACCACCGGGCCGACTCATCAGCCGAGCGTCGCCCAAAGCCCCGGCACGGTCGATTTCCGCGAGTTTTCGGACACCTTCCTCACGCTGGCCGCGATTGCCCCGCTCTTCGACGAGCCGACCAAGATCACTGGCATCGCCCACACGCGCCATCAGGAGACCGACCGCGTGGCCGCCATGGCGACCGAGCTACGCAAGCTCCTGGGGCCGGACAACGTGATCGAGACCGAGGATTCCCTCGAAATCATCCCCGACCCGGAATCGCTGCGCGCCGCAGCCGAGCGTGGGGTGGAGATCGACACCTACGACGATCACCGCGTCGCGATGAGCTTTGCCGTGCTGGGCTGCGCCAATGTGCGCGGCGACAACCAACCGTGGCTGAAAATCCGCAACCCCGCCTGCTGCGGCAAGACCTTCCCCAACTTCTTCGAGATCCTGCGCCTCATCCGCGAAGACTCGGACTACCAATACCAAACGCGCACGCCTTGGGGTGCCCGCGCGTAAGTGGCGAGGGCAGCGCCGTTTGCCGTTGCCCTGCCCTCCCAATCGCCCAAGCTTTTCGGACATGGCGCAAGAGCAATTCCTGATCATCGCGTTGGACGGCGGCGCGGCGACCGGCAAATCGTCGACTTCACGCGGCCTCGCCCGGCTGCACAACCTGCTGCACGTCGACACCGGCACGCACTACCGCGCCTTGACGCTCGCCTGCCTGGAGGCCGCCGTCGCCCCCATTGCCAGCCCGGACTTGATTACGCTGCTGGAGCAACTGGCCCTGGGCTGCCGTATCGACGACCGCGAGGCCAACGTGACCGTTAACGGTCGCCAGCCGACGATGGAGGAGTTGCGGGCCGACGAAGTGAACAGCCTCGTCTCCCGCTACGCCGCCCTGCCCGAGGTGCGCGAAGCGGTGAAGGCCTATCAGCGCGGACTGGCCGAAGAGGCCCGCCGCAGTGGCTTCGACGGCCTGATCATGGATGGCCGCGACATCGGCACCGTGATTTTCCCGGATGCAGACCTCAAGGTCTTCCTTTTTGCCGACGAATCCACCCGTGCCCAGCGCCGCGCCGCCGAGGGCCAGGTGGACGCCATTGGCGACCGAGACAAGGCCGACCAGCAGCGCAAGACGGCCCCGCTCGTCCCCGCCGCCGACGCCCAGCGTATCGACACCGGCTCTTTTACGCTCAACGAGGTGATCGCGCAAATCTCGGGCCTGATCGAAGACGCCCGCGCCGCGAAGCTGGGTTAGTTCTATTCAAGCCACGGATTTACAGGATGAAACACGGATTCTCTGAGTTATCCGTGGAAATTCGTGTAGCTCCGTGGCCAGATAAGATTACTGCTTGCCGCCTGCCACCGTCTGGGCGACGGAGTGGGAGCGGCCGCGCCGGAGCAGAGCCCGGTGGACGGGTTGCGCCTTCTCGTTCTTGAAGAGGAAGGAGCCGTCCATGTTGGTGATGACCCGCGCGCCACGCTTGTCTCGAATGTAGGCGTAGGCCCACTGCAGGAGCACGGCCAGCTTGTTGCGGAAGCCGATCAGGAACATCAGGTGGATAAACAGCCAACCGAGCCAGGCGAAAAAGCCGCCAAACTCCAGCTTGCCCACCTGCGCCACGGCCCGCTTTTTGCCGATCGTGGCCATGTTGCCCTTGTCCCAGTAGGTAAAGGGCTTGCGCTCGGGCAGCTTCTGGTGGGCGGCCTGTGCCTTCAGCTCTTCGCCGATCAGCTTGGCCACGTATTCGCCCGTCTGCATGGCACCGGGAGCAATGCCGGGCACCTGACGGCCTTTGGTGTCCTTTAGGTTGATGATGTCGCCGAGCGCAAAGACGTGGTCGAAGCCGGGCAGTGAGCAGTCGGGCTTGACCATGATACGGCCGCCACGGTCTTTTTCCACGGGCAATTGATCGAGCAGCGCGCTCGCCTTCACCCCGGCGGTCCAGATGATGTTTTCGGCCTTGATCGTGCGGCTGGGCAGCTCGATCTCCCCCTTGCGGATGTCTTTGGCCAATTCGCCGGTAATGACTTCGACGCCCATTTCCTCCAGTTGACGGCGGGCGCTTTCGGAAAGCTTTTGCGGGAAGGGCGGCAGCACGCGGTCCATGCCCTCCACGAGGATCACCTTGGCCGCCTTGAGGTCCACGCGCTTGAAGTCGCGGTCGAGCACGTGGCGGGCAAGCTCGGCAATCGCCCCCGCCATCTCGACTCCGGTCGGGCCGCCACCCACGACCACGAAGGTCAGCAGGCGCTCGCGCAGCTCGGGATCGTCGGTATTTTCCGCCTCCTCGAAGGCGAGCAGCAGGTTGTGACGCAGGCGGGTGGCATCGTCGAGGCTCTTGAGGCCGGGCGCGAACTGCTCCCACTGGTCGTTGCCAAAATAGTTGGTGCGCGCGCCGACGGCCAGCACGAGGTAATCGTAGGGCAGCGGCTGCGGGCGGTCGCGCAACTGGATCTCGCGGCGCGTCAGGTCGAGGTCGACCGCTTCATCCATCAGCACAGTGGTGTGGCGCTTTTGCCGGAGGATCTGGCGGATGGGCTTGGCGATCTCGGGCGCGGAGAGCCCAGCCGTGGCAACCTGGTAGAGCAGCGGCTGGAAGAGGTGGTGGTTTTGGCGGTCTACCACGACCACGTCCGCTTGAGAGTCGTCAAAATTCTGGGCGAAAGTGAGCCCGCCGAAGCCGGCTCCGAGGACCACGATGCGTGGCCGGTGAGTCTCCGCCTGATGCATGTTATCAGCCATGGTAAAGGTACCATGCTTGGATCGGGCGTAAATGCAACGCTGTCTCAAATTCTCTGGAGGGCCCAGATCAAAGGCAAGCTGCGGCCTTGCCTCGACGCCCCGGGTAGTCCAGATTGTCTACCATGTCCGAAGGCCCTACCCTCCCTGGCTACCGACTGACCCACCGCCCGCGCCGCCTCCGCCGCACCCCCGCCATCCGTGCGATGGTGCAGGAAACGCGCGTGACCGCCGACGACCTGATCATGCCATTGTTCGTGATCGAGGGAGACGGCGCGCCGGAGCCGATCCAGTCGATGCCCGGGCAGCAGCGTTGGCCCATCCGCCAGTTGGTGCGCGAGTGCCTGCAGCTGGCCCAGCTCGGCATCCGCGGGGTGGCCCTCTTTCCCAAGCTCGACAGCTCGCTCAAGAACCCGACGGGCGATGAGGCCCTGAACCGGGAAACGCTCGTGCTGCGGGCCGTCCGCGCGATCAAGCAGGCCGTGCCGGAGCTGTGCGTGATCACCGACGTCGCGCTCGACCCCTACACCACCCACGGCCACGACGGCGTGCTGACCGCCGACGGCAGCGATGTCGACAACGACCTGACGCTTGAGCGCCTCGCGCGCATGGCCGTGCTGCAAGCCGAGGCCGGTGTGGATTTTGTCGCCCCCAGCGACATGATGGACGGCCGGATCGCCGTGATCCGCGAAGCCCTCGACGAGGCGGGCTACACCAACACGGGTATCATCGCCTACAGCGCCAAGTTTAACAGCGCCTACTACGGGCCCTTCCGCGATGCGGTGGGCAGTGCGCAGGCCGCCGGCACGACCTTGCTCGGCAAGCACACCTACCAGCTCGACCCCGCCAACGCCCGCGAAGCCGCCCTCGAAGTGGAGCTGGACGTGATGGAAGGGGCCGACGCGGTGATGGTGAAGCCCGCGGGTGCCTACCTCGACATCATCCGCCAGACACGCGACGCCGTGGACCTGCCGGTGGCCGCCTATCAGGTGAGCGGCGAATATGCCCAGATCATGGCCGCCTCTCAGCTCGGCTGGCTCGATCTCAAGCGCACCCGCGACGAAAGCCTGCTGGCGATCAAGCGCGCCGGCGCCGACATGATCCTCACTTACTTCGCCCGCGACGTCGCCCACAGCCTCAAGCACGGCGACGAACGCAACGTCGCCCCTATCTTCGAGCAAAGCGGCGGGATTTGAGGAGGGGGGGATGAACAAACACCTGCTTTTTGTTCTGATCTCCCTTGGGTTCTTTCATTTTACCAGTTCGCAAGATTTGGGAATAGAAGAGGGGGATTTACCGCCGACACCTATCTCAGCAGTCGAAGCTCGCAACATCGCCACGAAAGCGTATCTCACCAAAGCAAACATAGGCCCTAAGACCTTAGGATCAGAGGCTCAGATTTTCATATTGGGCTTCGACGTTGACGGGTTTGCCAAGAAAGGGGACCCAATATGGACCATTACTTTTGGCCGGTCTTTAGGAGATTACCTTGGAATGATCTGGGTCCATACGGAGACTGGAGAAATTTACTTTGTTCACGGGCCGTGGGTAGACCTGAACAAAGGCTCGGAGGCGAGCAGATGAAGCGTGCAGGTATTCGAAGGCTTTCGCTGCTTCTGTTTTCTCTGGTCCTGCTTCATTTACTGAATAGCCAAGACTTGAGAATGCGCCCTCGGCCTGAAGAGGTATTCTCAATTTCCGAAGAGGAGGCTGGTCAGGCAGCGCTGGAGGTCTACAAGACAAGGCTGGCCGATAATTTTGACCCGGAAGTAAAGGTCGCCCGAGTAAACTATTTTAGGCTGGGATACGACGTACAAGACTTTGGAGATAGGCGAGATCCGGTCTGGTCGGTAATATTGGCGCGTCCACCATTCGACTACATGGGTTTGGTTTGGGTCCACGCTCAGACCAAGCAGGTGTATTTCATCAACGGACCATGGCCTGAAGCGGAGCTTCCCCCGCTTCAGTGAGTTGAAGGAATCAGAAAAGCGACGGCCAGCGACAGGTTGTCTCGATGGAGAAGAAGCGGCCCTGACCGCACAATCGGCTTGCTCCGGGGCGGCAAGTTGTGAGTCTTGTTGGCGATGAAAATCGCGTTGGGCACAGACCACGCCGGCTACCGGTTCAAGGAAATCGTCAAGGCTCACCTCCAGAGCCGTGGCATCGAAGTGATCGACTTCGGCACCAACAGCGAGGAGTCCGTGGATTATGCGGACTTCGTGGTGCCGGCGGCCGAGACGGTCGTGAAGGGCGAGAGCGACGGCGCGGTCGTCTTTGGCGGCAGCGGAAACGGTGAGGCCATCGCCGCCAACAAAGTCAAGGGCGTGCGTTGCGGCGTCTGCTGGAACGTCGAAAGCGCCCGGCTGACGAAGCTGCACAACAACGCCAATGTCATCGCCCTTGGTGGCCGCATGATGCCTGCGGAGATCGTGCCGCAGATCATCGACACCTGGCTCGATACCGAGTTCGAAGGTGGCCGCCACGTTACCCGGATCAACAAGGTCCACCAAGTCGAGCAACGCTAGGCTTTTTGAGGTTCGCCGCGTTCCTGCGCGGCGAACCATTCCACAATCGCCGGCATCATGGGCTCGAAAGCCCCCGGCAGGTAGACATTGAAGAGCGTAGCGGGCATATCGCTACGGTTTTCAAAATCGTGCACCGTTCCGGCAGGGATGCGGATAAACGAGCCGCGCGGGGCGTCGATCCAATCCTCCCCCACCAGGATGGCAAGCGTGCCTTCGGTGACGAGGAACAGCTCCTCATTTTCGTCGTGCGTATGGGGGCCCGGCCCGGGGCTGTGCGGGGCCACCGTCCATTCGGAGACGCTGTAACGCCCGTCTGTCTCGTCGCCATCGGCTTTGAAAACGGCGGTCATCGGGCCGCAGGCATAACGGCGGCCTTCCTGAGGGCCAAGGATCAGCGGTTTCTGGTCAGGCTTCATAGGCGGAGGCGGGCGAAAAACTTTGTCTACCAAAACTTCGCATTATAAGCAACCTACGCCTGCCCTCGTAAATGAGCCGTCTTTATCCTTGCCGTTCTTGTAGTGGGAAAACAAACCAAGGAAATGTCCTTACGTTGGTTGAGTCTATTTGCGCTGCTGGGTTTGAGCCTCACGGGCTGCGAAACCGTGCCTGGCGGCGGCAATCCGCCTACGGCCGAAATGGTGTTCCAAGAGATCGTACCCGTCCCGGCCGACGTCATTCCCGCTGGCAAGCTCGATGTGATCCCGCAGCCCATCAATGCGGAGCAGGCCCGCCAAAGCGAAGAGTGGGACCGCTTTGGCCGCACCATCGGGCGCCTCTTCTTTGGCGAATACACCTACGACTACAAGGTCGTGATCTTTGTCGACGAAAGCGGGCACGTCTACGATGCGCAAATCCAGGAGGCCAACTCCGGCTTTGGGCACAAGGAGCTGATCGATGCCTGCAAGCAGTTCCAGTTCACCCCGGGCACGCTCAACGGCCAGCCGACCAAGTTTTTCTACAACGATCGTATTTCGATGACGGTCAGCTTCCGGCCCAACTACCAGCCGCCCGTCCCCGAATCGTTCGACTAAGCCACCGATGCGCGCCACCCTCCACGCCTTGCTCCTTGCCTTGTTGACCGGCCTTGGCCTTGCCGGTTGTGGGACCACCCCCGCACACGCACCGGGGGAAGAGATGGTCTTCCAGCAGGAGATTGCCGTGCCGAATACGGTGATGCCTTATGAGGAGCTGGACAACCAGCCGGCCTTGCTGAACGAGGACGAGGTGCGGCACAGCACGGCGTGGAAACAGTTCAGCCGCGCCATCTGGTCGAAGTATTTTGGCGAAAACACCTTCGTCTACCACGTATTGCTCTACGTGGACGAAGAGGGCAACGTGATCAACGCACAAGTTGTGCAGGCCAACTCCAATCAAGCCCACGGGATGTTGTTGAAGGCCTGCCGCCAATACCGCTTCGAGCCCGGCCTGAAAAACGGCCAGCCGGTGAAATACTACACGCTGAAGCCCGTCAGCATGTTGGTCAGCAACTACTAGCAAAACTACGAAACGGCCCGACGGCGGCCCCACTCCGACCGGGCGAGCAGGATATTGAGCAGGTAGCGCCCGCCGCGCAGACCAGCCTGCCGCAGGTAAGCCGCGCCGTAGCGGGCAAACCCGTAGTCGAGACGGCAATACTTATAGCGGCTCAAAACCGTGTGCAGTACAAAGTGGCGGCGCACGCGGGGCGGCATCTGCGCCCGGAAGTCTCGCAACAGGCAGCGCCACGTGCGCACCAGCCCCCGCTGCTTGGCCACCAGATGCGGGCTCGGCTGTGGGTAGACGTCGACCAGCGGCACATTTACGACCGGCACCTTGGCGGGCTGCCAACAGGCCAGCATGGACGCATAGAAGTAGTTGTCTTCCCCGCCGCGAAATTCTTCCGGGAAGACGGGCGCACCTTCTCGCCGATGGCAAAAGGTGAGCGTGGAGGGGAAGGCGACCGTCCACCGCTCGTCACCCGTCAGCACCTCTCGATCGCACTGGACCAGCCGCCGCCGCTCCCGTAGGTGATAACACAGCCCTGCCAGCAAGAGCGGGCAATCAGGCTCACGCTCGATCCGCTCAACCAGACGCGCCAGACGGTCGGGGCGAGCCGCATCGTCGTCGTCCTGGTATACGATCCACTCGCCCCGGGCCACCCGCAGCGCGGCATTGCGCGAGACTCCGGAAGGCGAGGCGACGGGCATCTCGATCACCCGCAGCCGGGGGTCGGCCAGCAACGGCTGAAGCGCGGGCACTTGCCGCACCCGCTCGTCAGGATCGTTCGCATCCACCAGGATGACCTCAAAATCCGGATACGTCTGCGCCCACAGGCTGGCCAAGGCCCGGCCCAACGTGCCGTGACGGGCGCGAGTGGGCAGGATGATACTGAAGCGAGGCGAGGCCGACACCGCCGCTAATTGAGGTTGAATCGCCTGCCCCCCGCAACAAAATGCGTGGCCAGATGGTCGCCGCTTTCTCCATGCACCCTGTGCCCGCCCGCCTGCAACCGTGAGCGCCGAACCTGCCCAGAGCAACCGGCAGGCAATGGCGGCCGCCGTGGTCGGGCAGGCCCTGCGCGCGCTGACCACCATTGCGGGCATCATGGTCCTCGCCCGCCTCGTCGAGCCGGCGGTGTTCGGCCACTTCGCGCTGCTCTGGAGCGTGGTCATCTTTCTGGATAACCTGCGCAGCTTTGGCTGGCTGGAGGCGGTGGTGCAGGTGCCCGAAGTAGCCGCCGAGACCTTTCGCAGCCTTTTTTGGCGCACGGCGGCGCTCGGGCTCGGGTTTGCGGGCCTGATGGCACTGACCGGGCCGTTGCTGGAGCTGCTCTACGGGGAGCCGGGCTTCGTCGCACCCGCCCTGGGGCTGTCGCTCCTCTTTCTGGTCGGCGGCCTCAATCTCCAGCCACAGGCCCGCTGGCGCCGCCAGATGCGCTTTACAGAGCTGAACGTGGCCTTGACTGTCGCCATGGCCTTTGGGGTGGGTATGTCGGTTTTGGTCGCGTGGCGGGGCTATGGCATGGCGGCGCTGATCGTAATGCATGTGGCGCGCGAGGCCTTCCTGACCATATGGCTGCTGGCCTGCCAACGGCGCGACCCCTTCCGCTGGAGCTGGGCCCCGCTGCCGGAGGTGTTTGGCCGCTATACGCGCGACTTGCTCGTGCAGCGGCTGGTGAGCGTGCATACCTTGCGGCTCGATCAGTTTTTGCTCGGCGCCATCGCTCCTGCCGCGCTACTCGGTATCTACAACCGCATGTTTACGCTGGTGGAGATGCCGACTCGCAACCTGCGCATCGCAGTCGGTGAGGTTTCGCACGCCTCGCTCAGTCGCCTGCAGAGCTACCCGCCTCGGCAGGCCCGTTACTTTTTGCGCCTGCTGCAGGTGCTCGCCTGGCTATGGCTGCCGGTCGTGGCTGTGGTGCTGGCGGCGGGCGAAAGCGTGATCCGCGTGGCGCTCGGGCCCGGTTGGTCGGTCGGCTTGCCCTATCTGCAACTGCTGACCCTCGCGGCGACGGGCTTCCTCTTCTGGTATGCCTGCATGTGGCTCGACCTCGCCCAAGGAGCGACCCGCCGCACACGTAACTGGGCGCTCGTCCAGGCGGCAGTCGTTTTTGCGCTGATCGGGCTCGGTGCGCTGCACTCGCCGCTGGCGCTGGTCGCAGGCTACAGCGCGGGTTGTTTTGCGCTGATGCTGGCCCGGCTGCACCGCATGCTGGCGCGGTTACGCCCTCACGCGCCCGAGGCGGGCTGGAAGCGCATGATCGCTCCAACCTTGTGCGCGGCGGTGGTGGGCGCGGTTTTTGCCTTGGTCGAGCAGGCCACGGATTTCCCCGACCTTTACCAACTGGTTTTGAGCACCTTACTCGCGGGTGGGTTACTTGCAGCCTGGCTCTTGCGCAGCCCTCGGGCGCGGGCCGAGCTGAAAGCGTGGCGTGAGCTGCTGGCCCGAAAAGGAGCCACGCCGTGATCGACGGGCGTTGGCGACGGATCTGGGCGAGCGTGGGGTTGTTGCTCGGCGGCGGCTTCCTCGGCGTGCAGGTAGCGAGCGGCGGCTGGCTGTGGGCGCTTGCCCTGCCCTTCGGCCTCGCCCTCTACACCTTGCAGCGCGCCCGCCCGGTGTCGTTCGAGGGCCTGATCCTCGCGGTGCTCGTCTTTGGCTACATCGCGGGCAACCGCGGCTTTGCGCAGCTCAACCTCGGCGGGGTCTTCGTCGGCGAAATGGCGCTGGTCGTCATGGCGCTGCTTGGCCTGCGCTTCCTCGCACAACGGCAATCCCTGCCCTACCGCTTCGACACCGTCGGCATGGGAATCCTGCTGCTGATGATCATCGGCGTGGCGCGGCTGGCCTTGGGCGACCTCCGCCAATACGGGGTGCTGGCGTTGCGAGACTTTGCGCTCGTCTACTACGCGGGCTTTTTCTTCCTCTGCCAGCCGGTGGCGCGCCACCCGGAGAGTCGTCGCCTGGTCGAGCTGTCGCTGCTGCTGGGCTGCGTGGCGCTGGTGCCCGGCTACCTCCTCTTTACCCAGTTCCGCGAGTTTTTCGTCAACGAAGTGCGCGTGGCGGGCATCCCGTTCATCTTCTACAAGGGCGACCTCGTGGCCTGCTACTTTGGCGGCGCGTTCGTGTTCTTTTACCACGCTTTCCGCCAGTCGCGACAACACCTGTGGCTGCTGCTGGCCCTGCTCTCGTGCCTGCTGATGCTTCATACGACTAACCGCGCGGCCATCCCGGGCTTTGTCTTCTGCCTGTGGCTGCTGTATCTGGCGGGCGAGCGCCGGGCCCCGTGGATCACGGCCAGCGGTGCCTTGTTGCTGGCCCTGCCGGTGGTATGGCTGAGCTTTGCGGCGGCGGACGACTTTCGCCAGACGCGCGTCTGGAGCGTCTACGAGCACACGCTGTCGCTCGTCGATGTGGGGGGCGACTTCCACTACACCAACCGCGACGCCCGCTCCAGCGGCGACAACAATCGCTTTCGCCTCGTGTGGTGGGAAACGGTGTTGCGCGAGACGACCCAGCACGCGCCAATTACGGGGCTAGGCTTTGGCTACAGCCTCTCCTCGGCCTTCGTGGAAGCCTACTACCACAGCGAGCTGGACAACTTTACCGCGCGCAGCCCGCACAGCGTCATCCTGACGATCTACGGGCGCATGGGCCTGCTGGGGCTGGCCGCGTTTGGCGTGATCTGCTGGGGCATGTTGCGCGGCACCTGGCGCAGCGTCCGCCTGAGCCGGGCGCAAGGCAGCCTGCACCCCACACTGCGCTACTGGTGCTGGTGCTGGATGCTGCTCAGCGGCGCGGCCTTTGGCGTCGTGCTCGAAGGCCCCATGGGGGCCGTGCTCTTCTGGTCGATCCTCGCCTTCGCGACGGAAGGCACCCGGGAGGCGGAGGCGATGGCTCTCGAATCTACCAACGGCTCAAGCTAGGCCAACCCACCCGCCAACTCGCGCAAGCGGGCGGCGACGAGTTGGAGGCCGCGGCGGCGGTTGGGCGAGAGGTGGGCGTCGATGCGGGTCTGCGCAAGCAGTTGGGACTCGTGAGCGGCGGCTTCCTGCGGGGTGCCGACCGAGTAGATGTCGCCCAGCAGGCAGGCGATGCCTTTGACGATGCTCGAATCTGCATCCACGGCAAAGCGCGCCCCTTCGGCCTGCGGCACGATCCAGACGGCCGATTGGCAACCGCGCACGCGGAAGGCATCTTGCCGCAGGGCTTCGGGCAACGGTGCGTAGGCGGTACCCAGCTCCACCACATAGCTCAGGCGCTCCTGGGCGTCAGGGATCAGGTTCAGCTCTTCGATCAGCTGGTTTTCCTTTTCGCGGATCGTCATGCCCTCACCGTAGAGGCGGAGTCGGCGGTGGCAAGGCTCAGCAACAGGGCACGACACTCATGCCCGGAGTCGCGCCAGCGTTGCTCGACCTGAAAGCCGGCTTCGGTCGCAATCTGCTCGGTCGGCGGAAGCTCCTGCGGGTAGAGGTCGACCGCCCAGCGGAAAAAGCGGTAACTGGCGCCGCGTCGCCAGCGCGAGCCCCAGGGCGCAGAGGGGTCGAAATCGACCTCCAGCCACTGCCCGCCGGGCTTGAGCGCGCGGGAGAGCCGGGCGACGATCTGGCGCACTTCCTCAGGCGTAAACAGGTCGAGGAAAAAGGTGGTGACGACGAGGTCGTAAGCCTGCTCGGGGAAGTCCCATTCCCGGGCGTCGGCGAGATGCCAATGCAGGTCTACCGTCTGGTCCACTTCGGCCTGCTCGGCCCGGACGATGGCCCGGGCGAGCATACCTTCGCTGAACTCCACGCCGGTGGCCTCGCGCAGGGCAAAGCGCCGGTGCAACGCGCGCAGCATCCGCGCCTCCGTGTCGCCCAACAACAGGACGCGTCGAGGTCGCTTGACCTTCCCGAGTAATGCGATGCGCGCCAAACGTAGTTTGCGGCCAAAAACAAAGGTTTCCAGCCAGGGGTAGATCCCGGCCAGGCGGCTGTAGCGCTCCGGCTTCCCGCTCATAAGCAGGTTCTGACAGTTGGAGCAGAGGGTTACAAACCCTTCTTTTAAGGGGATTTCATGAGGCCGCCTCGGTGACGCTTGCCGAGCCCGCGCCGGTGGTCCAGACTCGCCTCGTCCTATTCGTCACCATGCGCTCCAAAATCTACCTCGTGCTGTGCCTGTTCGGGTTGATCGTGCCGATGCTGCCCTTCGTACATTGGCTGGGCTCGAATGGCCTCAATGTAGAACAGTTCTGGCACGAGATCGTAATTTCCCGCGTTGCCTCGTTTGCGTGGCTCGATGTGGTGTTCACCGCCCTCGCCTTGCTGGCCTGGATCGCCTTCGGCCCGGAGAAAGACACCGTGCGCGGCTCTGGGCTGGCGGTCGTCGCCACTCTGCTGGTCGGACCCTCGTGCGGCCTGCCCTTCTACCTCTACCTACGCGAGCGCAGCAAGATCGGGCTGCCGACGGAGAGCTAATCCAGCTCTACCCCAGCCAGGCGAGCAGACCGCCCAGGAAGAGGCAAACGTCGGGCAATAGGCGGTCGAGTTCTTCGCGGGGGCGCTTCCAGAGTTGCAACAACAGCATGGCGACAGCGGACGCGAGCAGGCCGATCCGCATCCCCCCGGTCCAGGTGGGCATGACAAGCAGCATCAACCCAGCGGCACAGGCAAACTGGAGCGCGAACCAGCCCAAGCGGCGCGAACCTGCCTGCCAACTCGTCAACTGCAGCAGGTTGATCAACGCCAGCAGAGACAGGCAAAGCCAGGCATGCCCCGCCTCCTCGCCCCAAGGCAAAAAGACGAGCACGCCGCCCGCAAAAAGGAGCGAGACGGCCACGCGCTTGTAGAGGATACGCGGCCAGCCCCGCCACCACGCCAGGCTAAGCGCGTAGCCCAGGGAGAGACCCGCCAGCACGACACCCCGCAGCCATTGCGCCCCGTCGAGCCAGAGCAGCGACAGCCCAAACTCGACCGCCAGCGCCACGAGCCAAATGACCAGCCAGGTGCGCTGGTAACGGCGGTAAAAGGCGTGGCGCTCGGTATCGAGGTGCCCGCCCGGACTGCGGCGCACGTCGAGCAGGCGGTCGGCCACGTATCCGAGCCAGATCGCCAGCGGCACGAGCACGTTGGCCGCGTGAAACGCGCTACCCGTCAACTGGCGGCTCCAGGCCAGCGTCCACACCAGCGCCACGAGAGGTGCGTCGAGCGAAAGCCAGACGAGCCAGCGCCAGGAGGAGAGCCGCGACTGCATGCAGACAGGTTTACGCCCTTTCGCCGCACGCTTCACGGAAAAAAGTCGCACCTCTTTGCATCGACGCGCCGGTTCCAGGGGTTTATGTGGATTGAGATGAAAGTCTGGGTTGCGTTATCCACAGGATTGCTGGTCGGGGCCGTCGTAGGCGGCACCGTCGCGTATTCGCTGCATGAAACCGAAGCCCCCGACCCCGTGGAAGCTTCGACCGCCCCCGCCGAAGGGCGCAACCTGAACAAGCTGCTGACCGCGTTGGAAGACGCCAACGTCAACCTTGGCCAGGCCAACCGCCGCATCACCGAGCTGGAAGGCGAAGTCGAGTATTGGCAAGACCTCGCGCACAATACCCCCGCCGTCGCTCTAGAAGAAGAGGAGGCGGTGAATGAAAACGGCCTGACGCCCGACCAACAGCGCCGCTTCGAGCGCTACAACCGGGGCATCGACCGCCGGATCGAAGGGCGTCGCCGCGAGCTGAATCAGGTGACCAAGCTGGAGCCGTGGCAGGAAGAGCGGCTCGACTTTGTGATGACCCAGATCCGCGACCAGATGGAAGCGCGTATGCTCGCCCGGGCCCGAGGCGAAGACTCCCCCGACGCCGATCCGTGGGATACCTACAATCAGGAGCTGCGCAACATCCTGACGCCGGAGCAGATGGGCACTTATCAGGATTACCAGGCCGACTTGCGCCAAGGCCGCCTCGAAACCATGTCGAACGCGACCATGAGCCGGCTTTCCGCCGGGCTGGGGCTCGACGAAGGCCAGAAAGACCAGCTCTACAGCGCCGTCTACCGCGCCGCCGAAGCCTCGTTCTCACAAGACGAAGGACCGAATTTCGAAGCCTTTGGGCAAGCGCTCAACCAGCAGCTGGAGCAATCCCTGCCGCCCGACCAGGTGGCCGTGATCCGGGAACGCCTCGAAAACGGATTCCCGGGCGGCCCACGGCGCTAAATGCCAGTTCTTACACCCGGTAGGGCGCTCGGACATCAGGCCAAGCTGGGTCAAAGTCTTTCGTGTTGCGAGAGACCAAGAGGCATTCTTCCGCCCGCGCAGTGGCATAAACAATGGCGTCGGGCACCTTGAGGCGATGATCGCGACGCAACCGAACGGCAATCTCGGCAATGGTGGCGGAGACGTCTCGCACCGTAAAAGTCGCGAGGAAACCCCGCACCGCCTTTTCCTCCTGCATGCTGCGCACGCCAACCAAGACCTCGATCAAGGTGATGGCGCTGATAATCCGTGTGTCGTAAAGCGCAAGTTCCTGGGCGGCTGATTCAATGCCGTTGAGGTAGTCGATCAGGATGTTGGTGTCGAAGACGGCCTTCATTCAGCGTCCCATTCACCCCGCAAACGCTCTTGATACGACAGCCCGTCTTCCTGACGGTTTTTCCAGATGCCAAAGGCGTCGGCAGCTTCTGAAGCCTGCTTTTGCCGCAGGTAGGCCTGAATCGCTTCGCGGATAAGGGCCGCCCGCGACCGCTGCTCGCGCTCCCCGATCCGATCCAGCGAAGCAATGACGTCCTCGGGCACTTCGATGATGGTGCGCATGAACGTCATCATAGGGCGTCATCATCATCCGTCAATCGCCTCCGAAAGTTGGCAATAAAAAATCCCCGGCCTTGTGAGGACCGGGGATGAGCAAAGAAGAACCCGGGGTATCGGCCCGCTGGTGCGGACCTCAACCCCGCGCTAAGAGCTGGCAAGCCTCTGGATTGCTGTAAGTTACAGCATCCCGAAGGGATGCCATCACTTAGCCTGCGTTGAGGTTCGCAAAGCGAACCGACACTGCAGGTAACCGTTCGAAACATAAAGCACCCTGGAGGGGTGCCAATGCGGAAAGGTTCGCTCAACGTAACACTAGTGCTGGACGGAGACCTTCGCGCCCTTGGGCTGGCCGATCTCTTCGAGCAGGTCTTCGAACCATTCGGTGTCGATGTCGA
The DNA here is from genome assembly GCA_030673845.1 of Verrucomicrobiota bacterium JB022. Taxonomy (NCBI): domain Bacteria; kingdom Pseudomonadati; phylum Verrucomicrobiota; species Verrucomicrobiota bacterium JB022. The sequence goes on along the minus strand of JAUTCQ010000017.1, from coordinate 351,012 downwards.
AGGGCTTGCCGCCCTTGATGCGGGAGAACTCGATCGCACGCAGCACGTTGTTCTGGTCTTCGTCGTGGCCGATGACCCCACCCTCGCGCACCATCGCGCACTCCACGGCCTTGTCGACGCAGCTCTTGATCAGGCGCAGGTCTTCGGCGTTCGGGGCGGCGGCGCGGGAGTAGTAACCGCTCTTCTGCACGAGCACCTTCTCGGCGCCCAGCTTCTTCGAGAGTTCTTCGGCGAAGTACTTGCCGGGGTTGACGGCGTCGAGCTTCACGTGGCCGAAGGCGTCGCGGGGCACGTCCTTGCCGGCGGCTTCCATTTGGCGCACGATGTCTTCCACGCCCGCACCTTCGGAGATGAAGATGTTCACGTTGTCGAACTCGTCCATGATCTCCTTCAGGCGCTCGGCTTCGGCGTCGAGGTCGATCGCCATTTCGGGCACGTAGACCCCGTGCACGGCGTAGCGTTCCTTCAGCAGGCCCAGCTCCGGCAGGTAGTCGTCGTGGTCAATCATGTCCATGTACTCAATCGCGGTGTAGGCGGTGAGCCAGCCGCAGTTGCGGCCCATGACTTCGTGGACGATGAGCATGCGCGGGTTGGCGTTGTGCTCGGCTACCACGTTGAGGAAATACTCGGCACCGTTTTCCGCCGCCGTCCAGGCCCCGAGGCTCTGGCGGATGGGGAACACGTCGTTGTCGATCGTCTTGGGCAAGCCGATCACCGTCAGCTCGTAGTCGTTTTCCTTGAGGAACTTGGCGAGGTCGGCCGCAGCGGTGTTGGTGTCGTCGCCCCCGATGGTGTGGAGCACGTCCACGCCGTCCTTGACCAGCTGGTCGGCCGCCTTCTTCTGCGGGTTTTCGCCTTCCTTCACGAGGCCGCGCTTCACGCAGTCCTTCACGTTGGTGAGCTTGACGCGGCTGTTGCCGATCGCGCTACCGCCGTGGCGGGTGAGCACGGCGGCGTCTTGCCGGATGATGTCGGTCACCTCGATGAAGTCGCCCAGCAGCAGGCCCTTGTAGCCGCCACGGTAGCAGATGATCTCGATGGAGGGGTCGATCTCGGTGTAGCGCTCGATCAGCATGCCGATGGCGCTATTGAGGCAAGGGGCCAGGCCGCCCGCAGTAAGGATGGCAACTTTCTTGGGTTTCATGGTCGATCCGGGGAAGGAGATAAGGTTGTCGTTCATGCTTGGATCAGGCACTCGCCGGTCATGGCGGCAGGTTGCGGCAGGTCCATCAGCTTGAGCACCGTCGGCGCGATGTCGGCAAGGCGGCCGCCCTGCTTCAGCTTCAGGCCGTCGCAGCCCTGGCCGTAGACGACGACTTCCACCGGGTTGAGCGTGTGGGAGGTGTGCGCGCCGGAGCCGTCTTCGAACTGCATCTGGTCGCTGTTGCCGTGGTCGGCGGTGATCACGGCCTTGCCGCCCACCTGGTCGATGGCTTCCAGCAGCTCGCCCACGCATTCGTCCACCGTTTCGCAGGCCTTGACGGCGGCACCGAGCACGCCGGTGTGGCCCACCATGTCGGCATTGGCAAAGTTGACCACGATGAGGCCGTATTTGCCGGAGAGGATCGCCTTCTTGGTGGCGTCCTTCACCTGGTAGGCGCTCATTTCGGGCTTCTGGTCGTAGGTGGAGACTTCCTTCGGGCTTTGGATCAGCTCGCGGTCTTCACCGTCGAAAGGTTCTTCGCGGTAGTCGTTGAAGAAGAACGTCACGTGCGGGAACTTTTCCGTCTCGGCGCAGCGGAACTGCGGGATGCCCAGCTCGGCCACATAAGAGCCCAGGATGCTCGGCATCTTCGCCGGCTTGCGGAACACCACGTGGTCGCAAAGGCCCTTTTGATACTCCGTCATGGTGGCGTAGTAGAGGTCGAGCTGCTTGCCGCGGTCGAAACCGTCGAAACCGGACTCGATGAAGGCGCGGGTCAGCTCGCGCGGGCGGTCGCCGCGGAAGTTGAAGAACACCACAGCGTCGCCGCTGGAGATCGGGCCCACCGGGTTGCCCTGGTGGTCGACGATGGCGGTCGGCACCACAAACTCGTCGCCCTTGCGGTTGTCGTCGAGCGGCTTGTCGTAGTAGCCCTGAATGGCGTCGATGGCGCTGGCGGCAGTGCGCTCGACCTTGTTGCCGGTCAGGCAGTTGTAGGCCTTTTCGACGCGGTCCCAGCGCAAGTCGCGGTCCATCGCCCAGAAGCGGCCAGAGACGCTGGCGATGCGGCCGAGGCCGATCTGCAGCAGCTTCTTTTCGAGCTGCTCGACATAGCCCTTGCCGGAAAACGGCGGGGTGTCGCGGCCATCGGTGAAGCAGTGGATGAAGAGCTTTTCCACGCCCTTGCTCTTGGCAAACTCCACGAGGCCGTAGAGGTGCTCGAGCATCGCGTGCACCCCGGCGTCGGACACGAGGCCCATCAGGTGCAGCGCGCCGCCGCTGTTGGCGGTGTGTGCGACGGCAGCGTTGAGCACGGCATTGTCGGCCACGGTGCCTTCCTCGAAGGCCTTGTCGATGCGCGTGATCTCCTGGTCGACGATGCGACCGGCCCCGATGTTCTGGTGGCCGACTTCGCTGTTGCCCATCACGCCACGGGGGAGACCCACGTCGCGACCGCACGCCATGATCTCCGTGCGGGGCCAGTTGGCGCTCAGCTTGTGCGCCACCGGCGTCTTGGCCTGCTTGACGGCGTTAAAGGAATCGTGGGCGGAGTTATGGTTTTCACCCCAGCCATCTCGGATGATGAGCACTACCGGTTGGCGCGACATAATGGTTTCTTAATTCAGGTTAAATTTCGATTAGCCCGACTAAACGGACCGAGTGCGACTTTTGCAGCCTCCAGCGCCCGATGACAAGCCAAAGCATGCGCACCGTCGCCATCTGCGCCGCATATGGTGGGGCTACACGCCACAAAGGCAAGGCGGGAGGTGGGAAAGGGGGTGAAAGAGGGCTTGCGACAGTAAAACCTCTGCCCCAACGAACAAAAACCTTCCCCTGTAAAGTTACGTTCTTACCATAGAGCACTTACCCCTTCAAAACTGCCTCTTATGCGCCCCTTACTGCCTCGATTTCTCCTGCCGGCTCTGCTGGCGCTCGCCCTGACTGCGGTTGTCGCCTGCGCCCGCAAACCCTCCCCTACCCTTACGATCAACTGGGGAGGCGCCTCGACCATGACGTTGACTCAGGGCAGCCTTCTCGCCGCCACCGACGACAGTTCAAACCCGTGGCTGGAGCTGTTCGAGCAGTATTGGTCGGTGCCCAGCCTGGAGACGTATCAACAGCTTTTTCGGGAAGGTGAAGCGCCTGAATTGTCGCAGGAGGCGTTTGCACAGTGGAAGGAGCACGTTGCTTCCAATCCACCCGAGGTGCTCGCTGCGTTTCCCTATCTCGATCGTGAGGGACGCGAAGCCGCGGCCATTCACTACCGGGCAGGCGACGCGCTGGGCAACGTCTTCCTCGCCAAGCAGCGGGCCGGGAAGTGGTATCCCTTTGACCAGGAAGAAAACGTGCAGCATCGCGAACTTCAGCGATTGGTCGCCACCTTTAAACCCGCCGCCTATTTCCTCGTCTCGGATTTTCCAGATGCGAGCGACGAAGCCCGCGAGATTCGAGAGCAACATGGAGAGCTGGCCGCGCAATTCCGCGAAACAGTAAGCGCGACTTCAAGCGATTCCTTGATCGACGGCAAAGCCATGTCGGCCAACCTCCAAGAGCTGTTCGAGCACGGCGATGCCGCCGCTCTGGAATTCGCCCAAGCCATCGGCTACGACCAGAACCGTACCCGCGTCCTCAAACATAGCCGCCCCCTGACCGAGGAGGACCGCCACGCCCATCAGGAGCTGCTGGCCCTGCTGCGCGCGCGAAGCTATCCGACCGCGTTGGCCGACATGATCCTGCACGACATTCTGGTCGGGGCGCCGCTATCTGCCGCCAAACGCATGCAGGAATTTGAAGGCACCCCATCGGTTCACGAGCACGTCATGATTATTCGAGAGATCTACGGCGACGATGCGGTCCGCGTGTGGGATTCGCGGGCACAGGAGTAGGAGTAAGCAAGCCTCCCGACCTCCCAGTTGGGTGAGTTGTATCAGCGAGATCTACCGCTGATTCTTCTTCAACTGCTCACGGATAAATAGCAGGTCGAGCTTATCCTTCTCTCGAACGGTCTGCTTCATCCTCCACAACAGCTCCAGGCTGGCGAAAGGGATTTCGACTTCGTCGATAGTGACTTTCTTGATGAAAGGAGCAGCTTCCTGAAAATCGATCCCACAGGCTTGGTGCATGAGGTCCACGACAAATTCGTCCGCCACGCGGATGACGTTGTATTTCTCGATGTCGCCTGGCTCCAGCTCTGCAGCCGCTTTGTCGGGCAAGCATAGAAGAGCGTCAATCACGTTACGCTCGTTTTCCAGCGTCGTCCGGACCAAAAGGTCGATGTCTTCGGTTGCCCGTAGGTAGCCGTGCTGAATGATAGCCATTCCCCCTACAACCATATAGTCGACGTTGCGGGCGTTAAGTTCGCGACACAGATCGAGTAAATCCTCCCGCGTCGGTGGTCGTGCTTCTAGCGGCCCATCATCTTGAGGTCCCATGCGGCTTTCTCCTCCCAAGTCTTGAAGCGGAAGACGCCGCGCGGGTGGAACGGCTTGTTGCCCCGTAGCGATATGGCGAGCTTTTGCAGGGCATCCCAATTTTCGAGATTGCCTGGCGCTGGCTGCCGTTTACCGACGACTTTCATAGCTCCACCATGATCGCACGCCCATTTCGCGTCAAGGCCGTCGCTTTTACCTCTACGGCTTCCAGCGCACGGCTTTGTGGACCTCCGGCAGTGTGCGCGTGAGGAGGGCGTCGAGCTGCTGGCCGACACGGCGCTTCCACTCCGGCATGGCGGCGATGTAGGCCTGCACGGGCGCGTCGCCGTCGGCCTTGGCGATCTGGGGATTGCCGCCCGAGAGCAGAACCGGCTGGCCGGACTCGGCTACGAGCTTCTTTTTTGCGGTCTTTTTCGAGGCGGGCATGGGCGTCGGAGGCTGAGAGATTACCCTTCCAGCTCTTCGCGGAGCTCTTCGAGCTCCTGCCAGCGGGCGTATTTGGTGGCGAGTTCGGCTTCGATCACCTTCATGCGCTCCTGGATCTCGGGCAGGCGGGCGGGATTGGTAGTGTAAAGGGAGGCGTCGCCCAGCTCGTCGGTCAACTGGGCCTGCTCGTCTTCGAGGGCTTCGATCTCGGCGGGCAAGCGCTCCAGCTCCCAACGCTCACGGTTGAGGAACTTGCGGGCCTTCTCGGGCTTGCCCGTTGGCTTGGGCTTGGCGGCCTGTGCCTTCTGCTCTTCCCAACGGCGGGCCTGCGCCTTTTGCTCGAGGTAGTCCTGATAACCGCCCACGTAGGTCTGCACGCGGCCGTCGCCTTCGAGCACGAGCAGCTCCGTCACCACGTTGTCGAGGAACGCACGGTCGTGGCTGACCAGCAACAGCGTACCGGCGTAGGTCGAGAGCAGATCTTCGAGCAGTTCGAGCGTCTCAAGGTCGAGGTCGTTCGTCGGCTCGTCCATCACCAGCACGTTGCAGGGGCGGGTGAAGATGCGGGCGAGCAACAGGCGGTTGCGCTCGCCGCCGGAAAGCATGCTGACGGGGCTTTGCGCGCGGTCCGGCGGGAAGAGGAAGTCGGCAAGGTAGCGCATCACGTGGATGCGGCGGCCGTTGATCTCGACCCATTCCTGGCCGTCGCCGATGGTATCGCGCACGGTGGCGGTTTCATCCAGCTCCGCGCGGGTCTGGTCGAAATAGGCGACTTGCAGCGCGGTGCCGTGCTCGACCGTGCCCGAATCGGGCTGAAGCTTGCCGAGCAACAGCTTGAGCAGCGTGGATTTGCCCGCGCCGTTGGGGCCGACGATGCCGATGCGATCGCCCCGGCTGATCGAGACGCTGAAGTCCATGATCACGGGCAGCCCGTCGTAGGCGTAGGTGACTTCTTCGGCAGCGATCACCTTCATGCCCGAACGCTGAGCCTGCTCGATCTCGAGGTGCACGCTACCGGCCTTTTGGCGGCGCTCGCGGTGCTCGACACGCATCTTTTTGAGCGCGCGCACACGGCCCTCGTTGCGGGTGCGGCGGGCCTGAATGCCCTGGCGGATCCATGCCTCTTCCTGCGCCAGCTTCTTGTCAAAATTCTCCTGTTGCTTGGCCTCGCCCGCGAGCAACTCCTCCTTGCGCAAGAGGTAGGTCTTGTAATCGCAATCCCAGCGCGTGAGGCGGCCCCGGTCGAGGTCAAGGATGCTGGTGGCGACGTTTTGCAGGAAGACACGGTCGTGCGTGATGAAAAGCACCGCACCCGCGAAGTCCTGCAGGAAGCGCTCGATCCAGGCGATCGACTCGATGTCCAGGTGGTTCGTCGGCTCGTCGAGCAGCAGCACATCGGGCTCGGTCACGACGCCGCGCGCGAGCAGCACCCGACGCTTGAGGCCGGCGGAGAGGTTTTCGTAGCGCACCGCACCGTCCAGCTCCATGCGCTCCAGCGTGCGCTCGACCTTGGTCTGCATCTCCCACTCGGGCAGGTGAAAAGGCTCAAGCCCGGCGGTGACGATCTCCGTGATGGTGCCGTGGTGGTCGGGGATTTCCTGCGAGAGGAAGGCCATGCGCCGCCCGGCGGGCAGGTAGGCTTCGCCGCCGTCGGCTGGGAGCACGCCCGCCACGATCTTGAGCAAGGTCGACTTGCCCGCGCCGTTGCGGCCCACAATGCATACGCGCTCCTGCTTCCCCAGCTCAAACGACACCTCGTCGAGCAACGGCGGGCCGCCAAAGGCCATCTTCACTTTCCGGACTGACAGCATAAACGGCCACTATGAGGCAGGTGCGGCCAGCTTTGCAGCATCAAATTATATAGCTGCGCCTCAATCCTCGTTGGCCAATCCCGGGCGGACTTGAGGAGACGTTTCGGCAAATAAGGTCCAAAAATTCCTAAAGCGTTTCAAAAAAGACCGTTATACCAAGACTTGCGCGTTTACCGCTCAACTTAGCGCCTCTCTTACTAATTTCATGAAACATCTCCTCACCTTCGCCGCACTGTCAGCGGGCATCCTGCCCCAGTCGTTTGCTGCCCTCACGATCGAATTGTCGTTCGATTCTACCGATTTCGCGATGGGCACCACGGGCACCTTCGCCATCAGTGGCACCCACACCCCAACTGGATCCGCCCAAGGCAGCGGATATTACACTCTCGATCTAGCGCATGGCATGTCGGCGGGAAGTGCCTCCAGTTCTGGTTTCGATCTTTCGCTCCAATCGACTTCACTTACCGGCACCGCAAGCTACGACTCCACGCCCTTCACCTTCAACGGCGCAAAGTTCTACTTTATGGTGGATGAGATGATGACCGGCGAGCAGGTATATCTCTCGGTAAATTTGCTCAGTGATTCTTCAGTCGCCGGCTTGGTCGGCCAGCCCCTCACCATTGATCTGGAAGGGACCTTTGAGATCGACAGCTCCTATGGGAGCATAAATCTGGAGGACCTTTATAACTCCTACGGCGACGGCGGTGTAACCGTCGGCGCAGCCAGCCCTGTCGTCCCCGAGCCTTCGACCTACGCCGCTCTGGCGGGCCTGGCCACGCTCGCTTTCGCGGCCTTCCGCCGTCGCAAGGCATAAGCGTCCCTCTAACTTTCCTTTCGCCTAGCCCTGCCGTTTAACGCGGCGGGGCTTTTTTGTGCCCGCGCGCCAGAAAAAAGCCCAGAAACGTTTTGTAATATTCCTCAAAACATCCTTTAACCAACTGAACTCACTCATCATCAGGTACATCAAACCCTATATCATGCGTTCTCTAAGTCTTCTGGCCTGCCTTTGCGCCTTCACCTCAGTTGCCTCCGCCGCTCTTTCGCTGGGGATCACCTTCGATAGCGATACGATCGCCACCAGCACCACCGGCACGTTCTCGCTCACGGGCACGATTGAAGACCCGGGCCTCGGTATTGGCGGCAGCAGCTACTACATCAACCTCCCCGAGGCGCTAATGCCGGCGGAGCTGGGTGAATTCGACCTGCAGCTAAGCACCACCTCGATCAGTGGCACGACGAGCCTCGACGGCTCGCCCTACCCGATCACCTCGGCGAACCTGATGTTCAGCTACTTCCCGATGCTCTACAATGAGAACCTCGCGTTCTACGGCTTCCTGTATGGCCCGGAAGATCACGAGTTTACGGGCGAAACGGTGACGATCAACCTCACGGGCACCTTCATCGTCTCCCAACTCTACGGGGCGACGCCGGAGATTTCCGACCTCTATGGCTCTTTCGGCAACGGCGCGCTGACGATCAGCAACACCGTTGTGCCCGAGCCCTCCACCTACGCCGCTCTGGCGGGCCTGGCCACGCTTGCTTTCGCGGCCCTTCGCCGTCGCAAGGCGTAAGCGTCACCCATCTTTACTTTCGCTTGGCCCTGTCGTTTAACGCGGCAGGGCTTTTTTGTGTCTTCAGCAAAGGTTCGACTGGAGAGCATGGCCGACCTGCCTGCGGCGAGCCACCATCTCTACCTAACTGGCAGCATAAACCGCCACCACAGGGCAAGAGCGACCAGCCTTGTCCCATAAATGGAAATCCTCTCGGGGATAAGTGAAGTTAATTTTCACGAATTTAAACCTATTCAAAAAAAGCAATTCCTATCGATTGTTACTTTGACACGAAAGAAGCCAAACATAGGATATAAACCCTACTCAATCCGTTAGAAAACATCATGAAACGTCTCATCACCTTCGCCGCACTGACCGCTGGCATCCTCTCCCAGTCGTTCGCAGCTCTCTCCATCGATTTGTCATTTGACTCGACGGAGATCAGCCAGGCCACCACGGGTACTTATACGATCACTGGTTCCTTCATCGTCAACGGATACGGTAGCGGAAGTGGCGTGTTCTTTACTCCGCTACCGCAAGGTGGAATGTCGGAAACGGCCACGGTTTCCGATTTCTACTTATCCCTCCAGTCGACCTCGCTGAGCGGAACCGCTGAATACGACTCTACCCCCTTCGTTTTCCAAGGGGCAAATTTTAACTTCACGCTGGATTCCATGATGTTCGGCGATAGCATTTCTTTCTACGGCGATCTAACGAGCGATTCGGACACTAGCGTTTTATGGACCCAGCTCCTCACGGTCGATCTGTCAGGTACGTTTGAGGTCAGTTACTTATCTGGCAACCCGAATCCGGAAGCCATTAGCGGCTCTTATGCCAACGACGCTTTCGTGGTAAACGGAGCCGCCCCGGCCCCAGCAGTGCCCGAGCCCTCCACCTACGCCGCTCTGGCGGGCTTGGCCACGCTTGCGTTTGCGGCCTTCCGTCGTCGCAAGGCGTAAGCGTCACCCATTTTTCCTTTTGCTTGGCCCTGTCGTTTAACGCGGCAGGGCTTTCTTGTTGCTGCCCATCCAGCCAGACGGGCAGCGCGGCCCAGTCCGGTGACTGATTGCCCTCGACGGTTACGCCCTCACTCAACTCGAAGCGCAGGCCGACGGCGACGGGCGGCTGACCTTGGCCGGAGTAGCGGACCGTGTTGTCGCGGAAGCTGAAGCCGCCGACGCGCAGGGCTTTGACGAGATGCCCGCTGGGCGTGGCGATGCGGTTGCCCTCGACGCGGATACCTCGGTGGTAGGACTCACGTGTATCGCGGATGCCGCCGGCGAGCGGCATCACTTGCAGCACGGGCAAAGTCGGGTGCAACATCTCGATCTCGTTGCCCCGGATCAGCACGTCGCGCACGGGGCCGGACTCGTGCCAGTAATGGCTGTCGCCCTCGATTAAAATGCCCTGCAGGCTAGGGCGGAGAAAGCGGCAGTCTTCGATCCGCACCCGGCCCTGCGTCGTCACCAGCACGGAACGTGCGCGGTTGTCGCGGACTTCGCAGCGCAGCATCACGAGGTCGGGCTGCCAACTGGGGTTGTCCACCACCCAGCCCGGGCCCACGTCCTCCGGCAAGGGCTCGGCAAAGTGCAGAATGGCGTAGCTTTCGTTGACCCACTCCACGCGCCCCACCGCCAGCTCCGGGCCGGGGATGAGGGTTGCGGCGGTGGAAAAACGCAGGGTGTCGCCCGCCTCGGCAAAACGGTGGCCCGTCTGCTGAAAGTGGTTGATGCGCACCCCCAGTCGGTGGGCGTCGAGGCGCTCGCGCACCGGCAGGTAGACGCCGTGGACGTTGAGCCCGTCGTCGAACATCCGGGCAAAGACGCAGTCTTCGAGGCGGATCGTACCGCCGCAGCCCACAAAGTGCGTGGCGTCGGCCGTGGTCGAAAGCGTGCGACCGCTGCCAGGAGGCGGCACCACCTGCAGGGCACGCAAGGTCACGTCGCGGCAGCGTTCGGCAATCACGCCCATACCGCCCGCGTGGTGAATCGTCACCCGTTCGAGCGTCACGCGGTCGCTGGATTGCAGGTGGATGGCGGGCGAAAGGCGGTTGAGCCCGGTGATCGGCGTCTGCCCTGCCCGGCCCTTCGCCACGTAGATCCAGCCGACCTCCGGCAGGCGCTCGCTAACGCCGGTCAGGCGAATCCGCCCGGGGGCCACGGCCTCGACCTTGCTCGGCTGCTGCGCTTCGGCATCCCAACGGTGGTAGTTGAGCGGGCCGTAGGGGTTGGTCGACTCGGGCACCATGGGGCCGTCTTTGCTGACGAACCAGCCGCCCCATTCGAGGTTGCGCCGCCAGGAAGTGCGCTCGTCCCCCGTCTGCTCGCCGTGAAGCAGCACGCCTTCGCGGATCTCGTAGTCGATGCCGGGCAGAACCTCCAGTTCGTAGCTGCGGGCTTCGGGATCGACCGCCACCACCCGGCCTTGAAAATGGAACGGCACCGCCCAATCAATAGAAAAGCCCCGCAGGGTGATGTCGCGCGAGTCTTCAACCGTAAACGGCACTATCTGGCCGTGAAAGATCAACTGGGTATCTTCGCCTTCGATCGTGAGCCCGTTGAAGCCGAAGAGAGGGAACGCGATCGCCTTGAGCCCGTTGTCGTGGTTGCTGATCGCTCGATAGGCCTCGTTGGCCCGCTCGGGGTGGAAATCGTAGCGGCCCGGCGGCAAGCGGAGCACGTCGGCACCCTGTTCGCGGCACGCCTCCAGCGCCGCACGGATCGCCGGGGTTGCGTCCTGCCCCTCGCGCAGGCCAAAGTCGCGCGCGTCGAGCGTGAGAGCTGCGACGGCAGGCACGCTGAGCAGCCAGGCGAGGCAACCGAGCAGAAACGGCCCTCCCCACCCCGGGGAGAGCCGCCAGTTCCGATAGACTATCCGTGTCTCAGTCATCCTGATTGTCTACATTGGTCGCGTCGTGGATGGCGAAAACCGCATCCACGGTCCGGGTCTCGCCCGAGAAGTCGTTGCCCTGGATCAGCACGTCGTCGGCGTCGGACACTTCAAGAATTACGTTGTCCTGGTTTGGCACGCGGAAGCCCGTGAGCGTCGACGACGATACGTCGTTGTCGAGAATGTCGACCGCCGCGACATTGCTGGCGCGAATGGCGTAGCGGCTCCAGTCGACGATGTCGTTACCCGCGATGACGAAGTTCTGATGCAACTGGGCTGCGCTGTCGCTACGGTCGGCCTTCGAGATGCGGAGGGTGATGGAGCCCTGATCGATCGCATTTTCGGAATAGGTGCAGCCGAGGAAGGTGTTGTTCCGCACCTGGATGTTGCGCGAATAGAGACCGTTGTACCACAAGTCGGCCTCGTTTTCGAAGAGCACGCCGGCCACGCCGAGTTGCGAGAACAGGTTGCCCTCCACCACGCCATTGACACCACGGATGATCGCGCCATGGCGGCGCCCGGGCCCGAAGGTGTTGTTGCGGATGGCAAAATCGGCATTGGCCATCCCGTAATTGAAGAACTGGTCCACCTCGTCGCGCGCCCCGGTCAGGATCAGGCCAGACTCGTCCACCTCGTCGTCGAGCTGGAGCTGGTAGAGCCCACCACCGAGCGAGGTGCGGGTGACGACCGTGTATTCGCCCAGAACGGTGCCATGGGTGGGAGAAAACAGCACGAGGTCGTCACCCGCAAAGACGGACCAACTGCTCGGTTGGCGGATCGTGACGAGGTGGGCGTCGGTGTCGTCGACGTCCGTAATTTCGAGGCCCTTGAGGTAGAGCGCCACGATGTCGTCGCCAATGCCTTCCACCGTGCACCCCTCGACCCATGGGCCGATGGGGTTGGAGTTGCTATGCACAAAGTCGGCATTCGCCCCCCAGATGCGCCCGCTCTTGATCAGCGAGTTACAGTTGAGCACCTTCACGTCGCTCGACCACATCATGGAGTAGTGGCCAGCCGGCGCGGCGTAGTTGGTGATGTTGGAGAACGTCACCCCCTTGGCGCGGTCGGAGGTAAACATGGGCTCGGCCCCTTCGCGGGCGAAGTGGATGTAACGGTCGCCCACGTCGTAGAAGCGCAGGTAGTTGGTGTGTGACAGCGCAAAGGTAAAGACGTCGGGGTCGCTCGTGGATTGCGTCACGTTACTGGTGTAAAACGTCTGCAGCAGACGGCTGCCGTCCTTCAGCTTGCCGTCGACGACGTCGTCGAGCACGCAGCCCCAGGTCGTCCAGCTCGCCAGCATGTGGGCGTCATTGAAACGGGGCGAGTTGGGCAACACCTCCATGGTGACGGAGCCCGTGCCCGCATTGCTCGTCCCGGTGATCTCCGCCACCGCGTAGGGCAAGGGCGTGTAGTCGATCACGAAGTCTTCGACCAGGATGTTGGTCGTGTCGTCGAGGAAGATGAAGCCCGAGGCAGGCGAGGTGATGTTGATGTTCGCGCCATTGCCGTCGATCCACACGTGGTCAGCGTAGCGCAGGTTGAGCACGAAGTCGTAGGTGGCGCCGCTGGGCGGAGCGAGATCGTAGGTGCCAGGCGCAAACTCGACATACACCGCACCACTCGGCAGCGCCGCATTGATCGCGCTCTGGATAGCAGCCGCGTCGTCGCTGGGGTCGACCGAAACGACGTTGACGGGCGTGCTGACGGCAAAGCTGCTGCCGCTGGCCCAGGCGCTGGTGGCGGAAGCGTCGTCGACGGCTCGCACCCGCCAGTAGTAGGTGCCCACGCCAAGGGCCGCTGGTCGAGCGTAGCGTGAGATCTGCGAAGTGGTATCGACCACCACCGTGGTGAAGAACGAGTCGCTCGCAATCTGCACCTGGTAGTGCGCGGCGTCGGTGCTGTCGGCCCAATCGAAGGAGGGGAACGGGAAGACGGGGGTGAGGCCGCTATTGACCTCCAGGCTGGTGGGTAGGGATGGGGCCGCCGCCAGCGAAGCCGCCGGCAGGAGTAGGCAAAGCCAGAGTTTCATGGGAGAGATGGGGTTGGGAGTGAGTGGTCGCCAATGGGGTCGGCAACGCGGCCTGTTATGCCCCTCCCCCAGCCCCCCGGCTACGCCCGCACCATTTCACAGTTGACCACCCTCTCTTCTCGTGCCGCCTGTGCTTTTGTGAAATCGGCAGAGGGAGGGACAGGGCCTCACGCCAAGACGCCGAGCACGGTATCCCCTACCGTTCCCCGACGGCGACGCGTTCGGGCTCGGCTTCGGCTTCTTCGTTGCGGGCAATCCAGTAGTTGGCGTTGTCGTGCCCCATTTCGAGCGGGCGATAGACCGGATCGAGCCCTTGCTTTTGCTGGCGCTCGTAGTCGCGCAGGCATTCGAGAGCAGGCTTTTGCAGCAGCAGAATAGCAATGAAGTTGAGCCACGCCGTGAGCCCCACGCCCACATCGCCCAGCGCCCAGGCCAGATCGGCGGTATTGACGGAGCAATACAGCGTGATGCCAAGAAAGATGACGCGCACCGCCAGAATCGAACGCCAGCGCGTGACCGGGCTCTTGATCAGGTAGGCCACATTCGTCTCTGCGTAGTAGTAATAGGCCATCAGGGTGGTGAAGGCGAAGAAGAAGAGCGCGACCGCCACAAAAGCGCTGCCGAAGCCGGGAAGAACGCTGTCGACCGCCATCTGGGTATAGATCGGCCCGTCGGGTGTGCCCGGCAAGTTCTCGATAATAAAGCCATCGGCCCCGTTGGATACGTTGTAAAGCCCCGAGACAAGGATCATGAAGCCGGTCGCCGAGCAGACGAGCCAGGTGTCGAAATAGACCGAAAATGCCTGCACGAGGCCTTGCTTGGCCGGGTGGTCGACCACTGCAGTGGCGGCAGCCATCGGCGCCGTGCCTTGCCCCGCCTCATTGGAGTAGATGCCACGCTTGACGCCCATCGAAATGGCCGCGCCCAGAATGCCCCCGAAGGCCGCATCGGCCCCGAACGCGCTGCGCACGACCAGCATGAACACCTCGGGCACCTTTGTGATGTTGATCCCCACCACCACGAGCGCGACGAGGATGTAACCGATCGCCATGATCGGCACCACATATTGAGCGGTCCGCCCGATCCGCTTGACCCCGCCGAAAATGATCAGGCTGAGCAACACGACGATCACCGCCCCCATCGTCAGGCGCGGGATGCCAAAGGCTTCCTCGGTCGCCACGACGATGCTGTTGGCCTGGATGCCCGGCAGGCAGAGCCCGGTGGCAATGAGCATCGCGACAGCGAAGAGCGCCGCGAACCACTTGATGCCCAACCCCTTTTCGATGTAGTAAGAGGGGCCGCCCCGGAATTCGCCGTCGACCTCCCGCTTGTAGATCTGGGCCAGCGTCGCCTCGACAAAGCCCGAGCCCGCACCGACGAACGCAATCACCCACATCCAGAAGAGCGCGCCCGGGCCGCCCATCGCAATGGCGGTCGCCACCCCGGCGATATTCCCCGTGCCCACGCGACCGGAGACGGCCAGCGCGAAGGCCTGGAACGACGTCAGCCCCTGGTGCGACTTGTCGCCCCCAAAGAGGTAGCTGAACATGTCTTTGACGTGCCGCAACTGGAGGAAGCGGGTCGCAAACGAAAAATAGAGCCCGGTACCGAGGGCGAGAAAGATAAGCGCGGGACTCCAAATGATCCCGTTTAGCCAGTTGACGAGCTCAGCCATGCGTGGGCATCAGCATACGAAATACCGCAATCAGGTCCATCCGAATATCTGATCGTATTTTCGCTATCCTAACCTACTGTTGAGCCATTTTGCGCAAAGGTGCCACGTTGGCCGCCCATCGGCAGTAAAGCTGCTGCCAGCCGCGCATGGCACCTGCACCTTCTCTTGGCTCATTGCGTCGTTGGCTCTGCGGAGCCGTGTCCCTCACCCTGCCCCTGGGCGCCCAATCGGCCCTGTCGGCGGAAGAAATGCCAGTCTACAGTAGCGTGGCCACGGCCCACCCGAGCGTCGCACAGCACGGGATGGTGACGAGCCGGGAGACGCTGGCCACGCAGGCCGGGCTCGACATCCTCAAAAACGGCGGCAATGCCGTCGACGCAGCGGTGGCCGTAGGCTTTGCCCTGGCCGTAACCTGCCCGCAGGCGGGGAACCTGGGTGGCGGCGGCTTCATGCTCGTCCACGATGCCAAGAGCGGCGAGACGGTCGCGATCGACTACCGCGAAAAGGCCCCGCTGGCCGCCACGCGCGACATGTTCCTCGACGCCGAGGGCAACGTAGTTTCGGAACGCTCGCGCTACAGCCACCTCGCCGCCGGGGTCCCCGGCACCGTCGCGGGGCTCGCGATGGCGTTGGAAAAATACGGCACCATCAGCCTCGCCGATGCCCTCGCCCCCGCCATCAAACTGGCGGAAGACGGCTTCCCGGTGGGGATGGACTTGTATGCGTCCCTGGTTGACGGCAAGGAACGGCTCAGCCAGTCGCCCGAGGCCATGGCCATGTATTACCATGAGGATGGCACGCCCTACCAGGTGGGCGAGACCTTGAAAGTGCCCGCGCTGGCCAAGAGCCTGCGCCTGATCGCCAAAGAGGGCCCGAAGGCCTTCTACGAGGGAGCCATCGGCGAGGCGCTGGTGGCCGACATGGAGGCCAATGGCGGCATCATCACCGCCGAAGACCTCAAGATCTACCGCCCCTCGGTCCGCCAACCCGTCTCCGGCACCTACCGCGGCTACGACGTCATTTCGATGCCGCCCCCCAGCTCCGGCGGCGTCCACATCGTGCAGATCCTGAACATTCTGGAAGGCTTCGACCTGCCCGCGATGGGCCACAACAGCGCCCGCACCGTCAACACGATGGCCGAAGCGATGAAGTATGCCTACGCCGACCGCTCCAAGCACCTCGGCGACAGCGACTTTGAGCCGGTGCCGCTCGAATGGCTGCTCTCCAAGAGCTATGCCGACGAGATCCGCACCAAGATCGACCCCGCCAAATCCACCCCGAGCAAGGAGATCCTGCCCGGCGAAGCGCCGCATGAGGGCCTTGATACCACCAACTTTGGCGTGATGGACGAATACGGCAACGCGGTCGTCAACACCTACACGATCAACTTTTCCTTCGGCTCCAAGATCCTCGTGCCGGGCATGGGCTTCTTCCTCAACAACGAGATGGACGACTTTTCGGCCAAGCCGGGCGTGCCCAACGCCTTCGGCCTGATCGGCGGCGAGTTCAACGCCATCGAGTCCGAGAAGCGCATGCTCAGCAGCATGTCCCCCACCCTCGTGATGAAAGACGGTCGCCCCTTCCTCATCTCGGGCAGTCGCGGCGGCAGTCTGATCATCACCCAGACGCTCCAGGTGCTGCTCAACGTGATCGACTTCGACATGAACATCGCCGAAGCCGTCGCCGCCCCGCGCATGCACCACCAGTGGCTGCCCGACCGGCTGGCGGTCGAGCGCGGCTTCAGCCCCGACACCCTCGAGCTGCTCAAGGAAATGGGCCACGAAGTCAACGTCGGCTGGGCCATGGGCACGACCAACTCGATCCTCTACCGCGATGGCTTTTTCTACGGCGCCGGCGATCCGCGCCGCCCCGACACCGCCGCCCTCGGTTACTAATCGTCCCTTCCTTTAACTGCCTTCATGAAGCACCTCTCCACTCTTCTCCTCGCCGTGTCCACACTGCTGCCGCTCGCGCCCCTGCAGGCCCAATCGGGCGAGCCCCGCACCGACTGGAGCGAAGAACAGCTCCGCGCCGAAGCCAAGCGCCTGATGGACAGCTTTCTGACCATCGACACCCACATGGACGTGCCCATCGTGCTGCGCCGCCCCGGCTTCGACATCAGCCACCGGCACAGCTGGGAAGAGCACGCCAGCCAGGTCGACTTCCCGCGCATGAAAGACGGGAACCTCGACGGCGGCTTCTTCGTCGTCTACGTCGGCCAGGGGCCGCTGACCCCCGAAGGCCGCAAGCACGCCATCGAGGAGGGCTTCACCATCGCCAACGTCATCCACGAAGTTGCCGCGCAGCACCCGGAGCTGTGCGGCATTGCCACCACCCCGGAGGAGGCCGAAGCCCTGCGCGCCCAAGGCAAGCACGTCATCTTCCTCGGGATCGAGAACGGCTACACCATCGGCCGCAATATCGACCTGCTCCAAGATTATTACGACCTCGGTGTGCGCTACTTTGGCGTCACCCACAGCCGCAACAACGACCTCGGCGACTCGTCGACGGACAAGGATGCCCTGCACTTCGGGCTCAGCACGCTCGGCAAGGCGGCCATCGAAGAATGCAACCGCCTGGGCATCATGGTCGATATTTCCCACGCGGCGGACAAGACGGTGTGGGACATCCTCGAAATCTCCCAGGCCCCCGTCATCGCCTCCCACAGCGGCTGCTACGTATGCTTTGCGCACCCCCGCTCGCTCAACGACCCGCTCCTGCAGGCGGTGGCCAAAAAAGGCGGCGTGGTGCAGATGAACGTCTTCAGCGGCTACATGATGACGGAGCAGGTCGACCCGGAGCGCGCCAACGCCTACCGCGCCTACTTCCAGAAGTATGGAGACTGGGGCAACCTGAGCCCCGCCGAGCAACAGGCGGCGATCGAGGAGCGCGTCGCGATCGAAAAGAAGTACCCGCGCCCGCTCGTGCCGCTGAAGGACGTAGTCGACCATATCGACCACATGGTGGAAGTCATGGGCATCGACCACATTGGCATCAGTGGCGATTTTGACGGTGGCGGCGGCGCTGCCGACCTGATGAGCGTCGGCGACTTCACCAACGTGACGGTCGAGATGCTCCGCCGCGGCTATACGGAGGAAGACTTGCGGAAGTTCTGGGGCGGCAACGCCATGCGCGTCCTCGACGAAGCCGCCGCCGTCGCCGCCCGCCTTCAAGGCGAATGACTTCCTAAGCCTCGTAATCGACCGCCGCGATCGAAGAGGCCACCTTCTTGATAAAACCGATCACCTCCTGGTGGGCGGGATGGACCTGGTAGCGCTTCATCGCCTCCAGGTCGTCGAACGCGCTGTAGAGCGCCAGATCCCACGAGCGCTCGCTGCGGATCATGTCGACCCCCACTTCGAGCGCGCGGATTTCGGCGATCTTGGCCGGCAGGCTCTCGAGCTGGCGCTTTACCTCCAGGGCGTTGCCGGCGGCGTCGCGGCCCTCGGCCTCAGGCTGGAAACGGAAGAATACGATGTGCTTCAACATGCGGGCAGAGGTATGCGATGGGGCCGGGAGGTGCCAGCCAAAAGGGTGTGGACGCCAAAAACTGCCCCCTGCTCAAAATTTTTTGCAAAGATTTTTCCTCAGCTAAAAACACCGCTTATCCTGAGCAAAACCGCTCACACTTGCCTTCCATCATGCAAAAACACCTCTCGAACTCGTGAGATTCCCCCAGTAAAGGCGTTTGGCCTGCATTGTGCTGCATGCCGCCCCGCAACCCTATTGATTTGACAGAACCAGAGGCACCATCCATACGTGCAGTCTCTCAAGTTCTCAGATTAGCTAGACCAACCAAACCAACTACAAAGATGAACAAGTTCCAGGCTATCATGATCGCTGCTCTTGGCAGCGTCTCCGCTCTGAGCGCCCAAAGCGTCGACAACATCTCCGTCAGCACCACCTTCGCCTTCGAGAACTCCTACGTGTTCCGCGGCGCCCAACTCGCCGAAGAAACCTTCATGCCGGCGATCGACTTCAGCGCCGACAACGTGTATTTCGGCGTGTGGGGTGCCCTCCCGGTGACCGGCGCTGGCGACAGCGAAGTGGACATCTACGGTGGTTACGGTTTTGAGCTCTCCGAAATCGTCTCCCTCGACGTCGGCGGCACCTACTACGCCTACCCGGATAGCGAAGACTTCGAAAACGACAACACCTTCGAAATCTACGCAGGTGCTTCGTTCGACGTGCTCCTGAGCCCGGCCGTTTATGTGTTCTACGACTTCGACCTCGAGAACTTCACGATTGAAGCCTCCGCTGGCTACAGCTACGCCCTGACCGACAGCCTCTCCGCCGACGCCTCCGTGTTCGCCGGCTGGGTTGACCTTGGCGACGCTGGTTCGGATTTCTACGAAACTGAGTCCTTCGACGACTACTGGTACTACGGTGTGAGCGCCGCCCTGAGCTATGCCCTCGCCGAAAACGCCAGCCTCACCGGCTACGTGAACTACTCGGGCTCCAACGAGCGCCAGATGTACAGCAACGACAAGAGCGAAGTGTGGTACGGCGTGTCCGTCACCACCGGTTTCTAAGTCGTTACGGGACGCATCGCGTTTCTTTTTTCTTGCGCACTCGAAGCAATTCGGGTGCGCTTCTTTTTTACCCACCCGCGAGTCGTTTCTGGGTTGACACTGCTACCCTCTTCCGACTTGCTACACGTTTTTTCCAGCAATGAAGAGCTTTCTCGCCAAACAGACCGACGTAAACCCGCAATGGTATGTGGTCGACGCGACTGACCAGGTGCTCGGTCGCCTTGCGGTCAAGATCGCGAACGTCCTCCGCGGTCGCCACCGCCCGACTTACACCCCCCACACCGACACGGGCGACTTCGTGATCGTCATCAATGCCGACAAGGTCGCCGTGACGGGGAACAAGGAGCTGAACAAGAAGTATATGTTCTACTCTGGCTGGTGGGGTAATGAAAAGCATATCAGCCTTGCCGACTTCCGCGCCCGCCGCCCGGAATTCATCATCGAGAACGCCGTGAAGGGCATGCTGCCCCGCAACCGCCTTGCCCGCGCTCAGATGAAAAAGCTCCGCATCTACGCTGGCAGCGAGCACCCGCATGAAGCCCAACAGCCCAAAAAGCTGGAAATCTAGAACCTTTTTCTGCAGCTAACAGATGAGCAGCCTTACCGCTAACACCTTCCTTGGTACCGGTCGTCGCAAGACGGCTTCCGCTCGCGTGCGCCTCCAAACCGGCGGCACCGGCCAAATCACCGTCAACGGCCGCGCTTTCGAAGACTACTGCTACGACGAGAACCTGCAGCGTATCGCCAGCGCCCCCCTCACGACGGTGGACCAGCGCGAGAGCGTGGACCTCGTGGTGAAGGTAATCGGCGGCGGCCCCATCGGCCAGGCCGAAGCGATCGCCCACGGCCTCGCCCGTGCGCTCGAGCGCATGAACCCCGAGCTGCGCCCCGCCCTGAAGAAGGCCGGTCACCTCAAGCGCGACCCCCGTCGTCGCGAGCGTAAGAAGGCCGGTCAACCGGGCGCCCGCAAGCGCTTCCAGTTCTCCAAGCGCTAAGGCGAACTGCCTCCCTACAGCCGCAATCTTTGCAGGCCTGTGCTCGTGGGCAAACGCCCGGCGAGCACAGGCTTT
The DNA here is from genome assembly GCA_030673845.1 of Verrucomicrobiota bacterium JB022. NCBI lineage: Bacteria > Pseudomonadati > Verrucomicrobiota > Verrucomicrobiota bacterium JB022. The sequence continues at coordinate 330,455 of JAUTCQ010000017.1, read as the reverse complement.
TTGCTTTTCAGCACCTGTTATTCCTGATTAACGTTCCCTTTTCCCCACTTTCCCCGCCCCGCTTATGACGCAAGTTGGTATCGTTGGTGCATCCGGCTATTCCGGAGAAATCCTGATCGACCTGCTGGCCCGCCACCCGCAAGTCACTCTCAGCGTGGTCGGCTCGCGCAGCCTCGCCGGCAAGCGGGTGTACGAAGTGATGCCGCACTTGCGCGGCACGGTCGGCAATCTCGAGTTTACCGCTTCCGACGTGGAGCAACTCTCGGCGGCCCCGGTGGATGTGTATTTCCTCGCCCTGCCCCACGGGGTGGCGGCCGATTTTGCGCTGCCCCTCGTCGAAGCCGGCAAGCGGGTGATCGACTTGAGCGCCGACTTCCGGCTCGATACGCCAGAGCGCTACAAGGCCAACTACGGTCACGACCACCCGGCGCCCCAGTGGCTGGCGAAGGTGCCCTACGTGATTCCCGAACTGCTGTCGCAAGAGCAGTGGCAGGACGCCCGGCTGATTGCGAGCCCTGGCTGCTACCCGACCAGCGTGCAGCTGCCCCTCGTCCCCCTGCTCAAGGCGGGCGTGATCGAGGCCGAGAATATCATCATCAGCAGCGTCAGCGGCGTCAGCGGCGCGGGCAAGAAGGCGACCGAATTCTACAGCTTCTCCGAGCGGTGGGAGAGCGTGGTAGCCTACGGGCTGCCCCACCACCGCCACGCGGGCGAAATCGAGCAGCAACTGAGCCTCGCCGCCCAGCGCGACGTAACGGTGCAGTTCATCCCCCACCTCGTGCCGATGAAGCGGGGCATCGAGAGCACCATCGTGGCCAAGGCCAAGGGCAGCCTCGACGACGTCTACGCGGCGTGGAGCGAAGCCTACGGTGGCCGCCCCTTCGTCATTTCCCGCAAGCCCGGCGACTTCCCCGAGACCAAGGACGTGCACGGCACCAACCGGTGCGACATGTGCGCCACCTACGATCCGCGGACCGGCAACCTCATTTTCAACAGCGTGATCGACAACCTCGTCAAAGGGGCCAGCGGCCAGGCCGTGCAGATCATGAACCTCTGCCTGGGCCTGCCGGAAGCAACCGGCCTGCTCTGACCCTCGACGCCCGCCTTTTAACTGATCCAAACGATGCCCTTGTTTTACGAAGTCCTCTCGCCCTCCGGGCTGACTGACACGCCTGGATTCCAGGCCGCCGCCGTCGCGGCCGACATCCGCCGCAAGGGCACCGACCGCCTGGACCTTGCCGTCGCCTACTCCGAGCAGCCTTGCACAGCGGCGGGCGTCTTCACGCAGCACGCGTTGCCCGCCGCGCCCGTCCAGCTCTGCCGGGAAATCCTGAAGTCCGCCCAGCCCTGCCACGGCCTCGTCGCCAACAGCGGCAACGCCAACGCCTGCACGGGTGACGAGGGTCGGAAAGACGCGGAGGCGATGCAGCAGGCAACCGCACGCGCGCTCCGGCAAGAAGGCAAAGGCTTTTTCGTGGCCTCGACCGGCCGGATCGGCCAGCCGCTGCCGATGGACGTAATCCTGCCGGGCATCCAGCAGGCCGCCCAGCAGCTCGGCTCGACCCACATCGAAGGCCTGAAGGCCGCCGACGCCATCCTTACCTCCGACACGCGGCCCAAGGTCGTGACCGTGAAGGTGCCGGTGGGCGAGCAGGAGATCACCCTCTCCGCCATGGCCAAGGGTGCGGGCATGATCGAGCCCAACATGGCCACGATGCTCGCCTTTATCGCGACCGATGCGAAGGTCGAGCAGCCCCTGCTCCAGCAGATGCTTTCCCGCTTCGTGGTCGATACCTTCAACGCGATCAGCGTCGACGGCGACATGAGCACCAACGACACCGTCCTGGTGCTCGCCAACGGCGTCAGCGGCATCGAGATCACGGCAGAATCGGAAGCGCTCGCCGCCTTTGAAACTGCACTGCACCACGTCTGCCAACGCCTGGCCCGCATGATCGTGGGCGATGGCGAGCGCATCACCAAGGTCGTGGAGCTGAAGGTGACGGGCGCCGCCTCGCTGGAGGACGCCGAGAAGGTGGCCCGCGCGATCGGCAACAGCCTGCTCGTCAAGAGCTCCTGGTATGGCAACGACCCGAACTGGGGCCGGATCCTCGACGCGGCCGGCTATGCGGGCGTGCCCATGCGCGAGGAAGAGATCGAGCTGTATTACCGCGCGAGCGCCAACACGCCCGCCGTGCCCGCCTTCGTCAAGGCGCGGCTCTACCCCGACCTCAAGCCGACCTGGAAGCAGATCGTGAGCCTGCCCAACTTCACGATCGAGCTGCACCTGGGTCAGGGCGAGGCCAGCCAGCGCTTCTTCGCGGCCGACCTCACCGAGGGCTACGTGGACTACAACAAATCCGAATAAGCTTTTCCGACTGTGATCGACATCGACATCCAGACCAAGACCGAGGTCCTGCTCGAGGCCCTGCCCTACATCCAGCGCTTTCGCGACTCCATCTTCGTGGTGAAGTTTGGCGGCTCGTTCATGGACACCGAGCAGGCGCAGCATGGCGTCTCGCTCGACCTCGCGTTCCTCGCGGCGGTGGGCCTGCGCGTCGTCGTCGTGCACGGCGGCGGCCCGGCGATCAACCAGGCGATGGCCGAAGCCAAGCTCGAGCCCGTCTTCATCAACGGCTTGCGCGTGACCGACGCCGCGACGGTGAAAATCGTCGAGCAGGTGCTCAACGGCAAAATCAACGCTGGCATCTGCGATAACCTGCGCTCCAAGGGTGCCCAGCCTGCCGGGGTGCGCGGCCAGGACGTGCTCACCTGCCACCGCCTGACCGCCGACGCCGACGGCCAACCGGTCGACCTCGGCTATGTGGGCGTGGTCGACGCCGTCGATGCCGACGCGATCCAGACCCAGATCGACCAAGGCAAGCTGCCCGTAATTTCCCCCGTCGCCAAAGACGTGAATGGCGACCTCCACAACGTGAACGCCGATGTGGCTGCCGCTGCCGTGGCCGCTGCTCTCGGTGCGCGCCGCCTCGTCTACCTCTGCGACGTGCCCGGCCTGCTGCGCAACCCGAAGGACCCCAGCACCCTCATCTCAACCCTCCCGGTCGAGCAAGTGAAGCTGCTGAAGGCCGACGGCACCATCGGCAAGGGCATGCTCCCCAAGGTGGACAGCGCCGTGAACGCGGTCAACCAAGGCGTGCACCGCGTTCACTTCATCGACGGCCGGCTGCCGCACAGCCTGCTGCTCGAAATCTTTACCGACAAAGGTGTCGGCACAGAAATCGTCAAAACACAGGATTAATGGCCTCCGTAACCGCCAGCAAAGTCACCAGTCAGCGCGTGGCCGCCCAGTATGAGGCGCACGTGATGAAGAACTATGCACCCGCCCCGTTCACAGCCGTGCGCGGCCAGGGTAGCTATGTCTGGGATGCCGAGGGCCGACGTTATCTCGATTTTTGCTCCGGCATCGCCACCAATACGCTCGGGCACGCCCACCCTCACTGGGTGCAGGTGGTGCAGCAGCAGGCTTCCCAGCTCGCCCACCTCAGCAACCTCTACCACTTCGAGACGCAAGGCCGGCTGGCCCAGCGGTTGTGCGAGCGCGCAGGCGAAGGCCGGGCGTTCTTCTGCAACAGCGGCACCGAAGCCAATGAGGCCCTGATCAAGCTGGCCCGGCTCTGGGGCCGCCAGCGCGCAGGGGGCGAAGCGGGCAAGATCTACAAGGTCGTGACCGCCGAGAAAGCCTTCCACGGGCGGACGTTTGGCGGGATGGCCGCCACCCCGCAGGCGAAGATCCAGCACGGCTTCGAACCGATGCTGCCGGGCTTTGCTCACGCGGAGTTCAACAACGTGCAGGCCTTTGCCGATGCGATCGACGACGCCACCTGTGCGGTGATGATCGAAACGATCCAGGGCGAAAGCGGCGTGTTGCCGGCTACGGTCGAGTTTCTCCAAGGCCTGCGCGAGCTGTGCGACGAGCGGGGCGTGATGCTGCTGATCGACGAAGTCCAGTGCGGCATCGGCCGGACGGGCACCTTCTTTGCCTATGAAAAGGCCGGGATTGTGCCTGATGCCATCGGCATGGCCAAGGGCCTCGGCGGTGGCTTCCCCATCGGTGCCATCTGGGCGCGGCGCGGCTACGACGAGCTCTTTACCGCCGGCAGCCACGGCTCGACCTTCGGGGGCAACCCGCTGGCCTGCGCCGCCGCCAACGCAGTGATCGACGCCATCGAGCAGGAAGACTTGCTCGAAAAGGTGACGACCCAGTCCCAGGCCTTCGTGGCACAACTGGAGGATATGGTGCGCCGCCACCCGGAGAAGCTTTCGGGCGTCCGGGGGCAAGGCTACCACCTCGCGCTCGTCGTCAAGGGCGACCCGAGCTTCTGGATGGGCAAGCTGCGCGAGCAAGGGCTGCTCACCGTCCGCGGCGGCACGGATGCGATCCGTCTCCTGCCGGCGCTCAACGCCTCGATGCGCGACCTCGAAAACGGCATCGAGATCCTCGATTTTGTCTTTGGCACCACGCCCACAGCCTAACTACCTGAACCGATGGCGAGAAGTTTCCTGCAAGATACCGACTTTACCCGCGACGAGGCCGAGGAGATCTTCCAACTGGCCAAGTCCCTCAAAGAAGGCCGTGGCCGCTCCAGCCAGCCCCGCCCGCTGGAAGGGCAGACTTGGGCGCTGATCTTCCACAAGAGCAGCACCCGCACCCGCGTGTCCTTCGAAGTCGGCATCCACGAGCTGGGCGGCCACCCGATGTACCTCGACCAGAGCAAGACGCAGATGGGCCGGGGTGAAACGGTGGCCGATACCGCCCGCGTACTCAGCCGCTACATCCACGGCATCGTCATCCGCACCTTCAGCCACGACGTGGTGGAAGAGCTGGCGCGCGAAGGCACCGTGCCCGTCGTCAACGCGCTGACCGACCTGCTGCACCCCTGCCAGATCTATAGCGACCTCTTTACGCTGATCGAGCGTTGGGCCCAGCCCGGCAAGTCGCTTGTCGACTCGCTCGCAGGCCGCAAGATCACGTTTGTGGGCGACTGCGCGAGCAACATGGCCCATAGCTGGATCCTCGGCGCGGCGCACTTCGGCATGCAGATCAGCCTTACCGGGCCGGAGAAATACCGCCCCCGCCCCGTCGTCGACACGCTGTTACGCCAGGCCGGGCTCAAGCCCACCTACGAGTTTACCACCGATGCCAAGGCTGCCGCCAAGGACGCCGACGTGGTCTACACCGACGTGTGGGTGAGCATGGGCGACGAGGCCGAGAAGGAAGCCCGCCTGCGCGAGCTCGCCCCTTATCAGGTCGACGCCACCATGATGGCCGAGGCCCGCCCCGGTGCCTACTTCATGCACTGCCTCCCCGCCCACGAAGGCGAAGAGGTGTCCGCTGAAGTCTACCAGAGCCCCCAGTCCATCGTCTACGACGAGGCCGAAAACCGCCTCCACGTGCAGAAGGCGATCCTCTGCAAACTCGCCGAAGCCTAGGAGAAAATTGGAACAGGAGTTAAAAGGAGTGAAAAAGAGTTCCTGATCGCAGAGGATGAGAACGCGAAGGGGCTGGGTATAAGTTTTGCCCTTTCTGTCTTCGCGTTCTCGAAGTTCTGCGGTAAAATCCTCTTCGTTCACCTCGTTACCTTCTGTTCCAAACCGCCTCTTTTTAACTCCTTTTAACTCCTTTTAACTCCTGTTCATCACACCTTTTTTCCCATGAAGATTGTGCTCGCCTACTCCGGGGGTCTGGATACCTCCGTGCTCGTCCACTGGTTGAAGGACCACTACAACGCCGAGATCGTGACCTTCGCGGCCGATGTCGGCCAGGAAGAGGAGCTCGACGGTCTGGCCGCCAAGGCCAAGGCAACCGGGGCCAGCGCCCACTACACCGTGGACCTCGTGGAGGAATTCGCCCGCGACTTCATCTACCCGATGATGCGCGCCAACGCGATCTACGAGAGCCAGTATTACCTCGGCACCTCCATCGCCCGCCCGCTGATCGCCAAGGCCCACCTCGCCATCGTGGAAGCCGAAAAGGCCGACGCGGTCGCCCACGGCGCCACCGGCAAGGGCAACGACCAGGTCCGCTTCGAGCTGACCTACGCCGCCCTCGCCCCGGATGTGAAGATCATCTCGCCCTGGCGCATGGAAGTGTTCCGCCAGCAGTTCCCCGGCCGTAAGGAAATGATCGCCTACTGCAACGAGAACGGCGTGCAGATCGAGGCCAGCTCCAAGAAGCCCTACTCGATGGACCGCAACCTCCTGCACATCTCCTACGAAGCCGGCATCCTCGAAGACCCGAACTTCGACCCCACCACGCCGGATAACAAGGACATGTTCAAGCTGACGACCGCGCCGGAAGACGCGCCGGACACCCCGGAATACGTCGAGCTGACCTTCGAAAAGGGCGACTGCGTGGCCGTGAACGGCGAAACGCTGACGCCCGGCCAAGTGCTGAAGAAGCTGAACAAGCTGGCTGGCAAGCACGGCATCGGCCGCGTCGACCTCGTCGAAAACCGCTTTGTGGGCATGAAGAGCCGCGGCGTGTATGAGACCCCGGGCGGCACCATCCTGCTGCAAGGCCGTCGTCAGGTCGAGACTCTCACGATGGACCGCGACCTGATGCACCTGCGCGACAGCCTCGTGCCCAAGTATGCCGAGCTGGTCTACTACGGCTTCTGGTATGCGCCGGAGCGCGAGGCCCTGCAGTCGTTCTTCGACAGCGCCGCCCGCACCGTGACCGGCACCGTGCGCCTCAAGCTCTACAAGGGCAACGTCATCACCGTCGGCCGCCAAAGCCCGCTCTCGATGTACGACGAAAGCGTGGCCTCGATGGAAGGCGTGAAGAGCGAATACAACCCCGACGACGCCACGGGCTTCATCCGCCTGCAAGCGCTGCGCCTGCGCGCCCGCGCCCGCCGCCAAGGCATTCCCGCCAGCCTCGCGACCGACAACCTCGTCCGCGAGTAAGGCCCTGCCTCAACGAGTTTCCCCAGGCGCTTCCGTTTCGGCGGGAGCGCCTTTTTTGTGGGCAAAAATGGAAGATCTAATTCCAGCGCTAAGCGTGTAACCGCCCCATCCAATCAAGCCCACCGCCACAACCACACCGGTCAACAGCGCGGCACTCCAGAAAGCGTTTCCTGCCCAGCCCCAAGCCTCTGGTTGATTCGGAAGTCCAGACACGGTAAATGCCCGGCTTGCCAGCAAAAGAATACAGGTCGTCAATAAACTCACGCCAATCAGCGAGAGGCTTAAGCCCAAGAGCCACTTCATCCGTGTAAATCCGTGTTTATCCGTGGCCCCATAGCCCCTAGGCGAAGATGATGTGGTATTCCTTGCGCAAGTCGCGGGCCTTGCTGGCTTCCTTCCAGTGGCGGATGGCAAAGACGAGCGTCGCGACGAGGCCGAGCCCGGCGATGATCACCATGCCGAGCGCAAGCGATTCGCTCTGCAGGCGCGGCGCGACAAAGGTAGCGGGCACACAGGTGAAGAAATAGATCTTGCAGGCCCGCATGAGCAGGTCGAGGGCCTTGCGCTGCTGCGTGCGCCACTCGCGGAACTGCTCGGGAGTCGCCTTGCTCAACGGCGATTCCTCCATTTGCCGCAGACGGGCCCGCTTGCGCATCGTGTCGAGGGCGACGATCGCCATGAAAAGCGTGAGGATGAGAACCATAGGATACCGCCCTCAGGTTCGCGCCCCGGCCCGCCCGGCACAAGCGGATTTATCGGCAAATGCGCCCGGCTCAGGATACGAGGGCGTTGAGCGCTTCCTCTTCGCACGTGGCCCGGGCTGAGCGGCGCCGAATGACGCGCGCTGGGTTGCCGCCGATTATCAAATCGGGCTCGTCGAAGGACTGCGTGACGATGGCCCCTGCCCCCACGATGCAGCGCGCGCCCAGGCGCACCCCCGGCAGGATCACCGCGTTGGCGCCGATCCAGCAATCGTCGCCAATCTCGACCGGCGCCCCTTGCTGCCAGGCATCGACTTGTCGGTCGCGGTGGTTGGCGCTGATGATCTTGACCCCTGGGCCGATCAGCACGCGCCGCCCGAGGTAAATGCCGTTGTTGGGCTGGAAGTAGCACCCGGCCGAGCGGGCGAAGCTGCGCAGCGTTTCATCGTCTGGGTGGTAGCGCAGCTTTTGCGGGTTCACCACGCGAGACGTAAAGTGCACCGCGTGCGGGAAGTCGGCATTAAGGCCGACAAGGCGTTGGACGAAGAAGTTGATCAGGCGTAGCGCCACATCTGATCGTCTGGGGGATTTCAGGAGGGCAGGAAGCATGGGCCGGAAGCGATGAGAGATGGTGGTTTCGCTTTCAGCGGAGGCCATGCCAGCACAAATAGCGGGCCAATACACCCGTACGCCCGGGTGTTCAGACAAGTAAAAAGACTGTAATGACATCGAACCGGGCAAGGAGCGGGATCAGCACCAGCCGATTACCCCAACGCCCATCTCCTGGGCAGCATCAGCGGCCCGGATCAATCGGCAGCCGCCGGTGCGCATCCTTCAACCTGCAAGGCCAAAACTGACGTTAGGCAGGCGATGTGCAACTAAAGTAAATCTGCAAACTCCTCGCGCTTAACTAACGCAAGCGACGCCCGCAGCCCCGGCAATGGCTCGGATTGATCGAGTGGCCCAAGTGGCTCTGACAGGCGGGGCAACGCCAGGTGCTGGCCGAAAAGAGGATACCGCTCGTGATCAGGACCACGCTCAGGCTCAGCGCACCGTTGAGCGGCAGGCGCAGGTAGGGTTGGTCGAAATGCTGACCCAGGGCCATGACAAAAAGAGCGCAGACGATGCCCATGGTCAGCAATAGCTGATAGCGTCGACGCCGTTGGACTTCGGAACGGATACTCATGACATTGCAGAATGAGAGCTAGATCGGGTCTCAGCCTAGCAGAGACATAGGCACAATGGCCCATTGTCCGGCTTTTTGCAAATATCGCACCTGATTTTCTCAACCTATCGTGCACGCCCTTCCGGCGTTGACCTCCGCCGCCCCGCGCCGCAAGCTGGCCGCTTTACCTAGAGAGCGATCATGGCCACGCAGTGCAAAGATTACGACTTTTCGGCGATTGAAGCCTATTGGCAAAAGCAATGGGCGGTGGAAAAAACCTTCCGCGCAATCGACGGAGACACGACGCGCCCCAAATACTACGTCATGGAGATGTATCCCTACCCCTCCGGGGCGGGCCTCCATGCGGGCCACGCGGAGAACTTTACCGGGGGCGACGTGCTCGCGCGCTACAAGTGGGCCACCGGCCACAATGTGCTGCACCCGATGGGTTGGGACGCCTTTGGCCTGCCGGCGGAGCAGTATGCGATCAAGACGGGTCAGCACCCGCGCGTGACGACCCAGCAAAACGTCAAGAATTTCACCAGTCAGCTGAACAAGCTGGGCCTCGCCATCGACTGGGACCGCGAGATCAACACGACCGACCCGATCTACTTCAAGTGGACGCAGTGGATCTTCCTGCAGCTCTACAAGCACGGTCTGGCCTACGTCAGCGAGCAGCCCGTCAACTGGTGCCCCGCGCTCGGCACCGTGCTGGCCAATGAGGAAGTGATCGACGGCAAGAGCGAAGTCGGCGGCCACCCCGTGGTGCGCAAGAACCTGCGCCAATGGGTGCTGCGCATCACCAACTACGCCGAGAAGCTGTTGCAGGGCCTCGAAAACGTCAACTGGCCCGAATCGTCGAAAAAGCAGCAGGCCCACTGGATCGGCCGCAGCACCGGCGCGCAAGTCACGTTTGACGTGGCCGAGAGCGATGCGCAGATCGAGATTTACACCACCCGGCCCGACACGCTCTTTGGCGTCACCTACATGGTGCTCTCGCCCGAGCACAAGCTGGTGCCGCAACTGACCAACGAGGCGCAGCGCCCCCTCGTCGACGCCTACATCGAGGCGGCGGCGAAAAAGAGCGACCTGGAGCGCACCGAGCTGGCCAAGGTCAAGACGGGCGTCTTCACCGGCAGCTACGCGCTCAACCCCGTCAACGGCAAGCGCGTGCCCATCTGGATCGCCGATTACGTGCTGGCCAGCTACGGCACCGGCGCGATCATGGCCGTGCCCGGTCAGGACGAGCGCGACTGGGAATTTGCCGAGACGTACGACCTGCCGATCCTGCGTACGGTGCAGCCGCCGGAGGACTTCAATGGACGAGCTTACACCGGCGACGGCCCCGCGATCAACAGCGACTTCCTCAACGGCATGCAGATCGAGGAGGCCAAGGCCGCCATGATCAAGTGGCTGGAGCAGAAGCAGCGCGGTCAGGCCCAGGTCAATTACCGCCTGCGCGACTGGCTCTTCAGCCGTCAGCGTTATTGGGGCGAGCCCTTCCCCATCGTCTTTGTCGATCAGGCCGCCTACGAGCAAGCCAAGGCCCTTGGCGGCGAAGTGGCAGACAACATGCCGACCGAAGCCGTGGCCTACGCAGACCAGGGCGAGACCTTCTACGGCCTGCCTGTGCCCCCCTCGCAACTGCCGCTGACGTTGCCGGAGACGGAAAACTATCAGCCGAGCGGCACCGGCGAAAGCCCGCTGGCCAAGATCACCAAGTGGGTCGACATCTGGTTCAACCTGCGCACGGGTGAAGGCGTCAGCCGCACCGAAGAGCGCCCGCAAGGCGACGAATGGGTGCCCGCCCGCCGCGAAACCAACACCATGCCGCAGTGGGCCGGTAGCTGCTGGTATTACCTGCGCTACCTCGATCCCAAGAACGTGGACGAATTGATCGCGCCGGAAATCCGCGACTACTGGGGCAGTGTCGACTTTTACATGGGCGGCACCGAGCACGTAACGCTTCACCTGCTCTACGCCCGCTTCTGGCACCAGGTGCTCGTCGACATCGGCGTGCTGAAGGAGCCCGAGCCCTTCCTGCGCCTCTTCCACCAGGGCATCATCCTCGGCGAAGACGGCGAAAAGATGTCCAAGAGCCGCGGCAACGTGGTCAACCCCGACGACTACATCAGCGAGTTCGGGGCCGACGCCCTGCGCGCCTACCTCATGTTTATGGGGCCGCTCGAAGACATGAAGCCGTGGAAGAGCGACGGCATCAAGGGCGTCTACCGCTTCCTCCAGAAGACGTGGAACGAGTTCTGCGGGCGCGACGGCAGCCTCAACGCCAAGGTGCAGACCGAAGGCGACGAGCAGCCCGATACGCTCAAGCTGCTGCACGAGACGATCAAGAAGGTGTCGGAAGACATGGAGCACATCCGCTTCAACACGGCCGTCAGCCAGATGATGATCTTCATGAACCACGTGACAAAGGCCGAGACCGTCCAGGCCTCGACCGGCCGCACTCTCGCCCAGTTGCTCGCCCCCATCTGCCCGCACATCGCGGAAGAGCTGTGGGCGCGCCTCGGCGGCGAAGGCACCGTGGCCAAGGCACCGTGGCCGAAGTACGACGCCTCGCTGCTTGAATCCTCGGAGGTGAAGATCGGCCTGCTGATCAACGGCAAGCCGCGCGGCGAAGCCCTCGTCGCCAAAGACGCCACGCAAGCCCAGGTGCTCGAACAGGCCAAGGCCGACCCGAAGGTGGCCCCCCACCTCGAAGGCAAGACGATCCGCAAGGTCATCTACGTCCCCGGCAAGATCCTCAACGTGGTAGCGAATTAGGGGAGATTGGTGGTTTGATTTGTGACGGGCGTGTCTTCACCAAGGCACGCCCGTTTTGTTGGAGCGGTGTAGGCGCGCTGGCACCCAAAGGGTGCTTTTCCGTTTTTGTGGCATTACCGGAAGTCGTCGCTAACGCTCCGAAATCCGGCTAATCGCTGGCATCCTGCGGATGCTCTGGCTCTTTGCGGGAGAAAGCTTTCCTGCATCCCTTCAGGGATGTCAGCGATTAGCCGCGATGTCGCCGCAGGCGACTTCCGGTTACCGTCTGCCTAAACCTGCACCCTTCGGGTGCCAGCCTTAGTCCGCCAACTTCGCCCGTTTTGTGTTGAATTCGTCCCGGAGTGGGCCTCTTTGTTTAGGGCATGGTGATCAAGTTGCACGATACCCTGAGTCGGGAAGTCAAGGCGCTCGAAAAGCGGGCGGGTGAACGCTACCAGCTCTACGTGTGTGGACCGACCGTCTACGGCCCGGCGCACATCGGTAACTTCATCACCTTCACGCGCTTCGACGTGCTTTATCGCACACTGCAAGTGGCCGGCTACGAGCCCTACTACGTGCGCAACATCACCGATGTGGATGACAAGACGATCCGCCGCTCGCTCGAAGAAGGCCTGTCGCTGCTTCAGTTTACCCAGCGCTGGACCGACAAATTCCACGAGGACTGCGGCGCGCTCAACCTCTTGACCCCCGATGTCGAGCCGCGCGCGACCGACCACATCAAGGAGCAGATCGAGCTGGTCGAGGAGCTGTTGAAGAAGGGCCACGCCTATGTCGGCGGCGACGGCAGCGTCTACTACCGCGTGACGAGCTTTGCCGACTACGGAAAGCTGGCCCACTTCGACCCGGAGCAACTGCGTTCGCAGGACACCAACAGCGCCGGCACCGCCAACCTGGCCGACGAATACGAGCGCGAAGCCGTGGCCGACTTTGCCCTCTGGAAGGCACACAAGACCGAAGACGGCCCCAACCTCTGGCAAGGCCCCAAGCACCCGGAGACGGGCAAGGAGATCGCGGGCCGCCCGGGCTGGCACCTCGAGTGCAGCGCCATGAGCATGCGCTACCTCGGCCCGTCGTTCGACCTGCACGGCGGCGGCGAAGACCTGTGCTTCCCCCACCACGAAAACGAGATCGCGCAGAGCGAAGCCGCCACCGGCCAGCCGTTTTGCCGCCACTGGATGCACAGCACGCACCTGCTCGTCGAGGGCAAGAAGATGTCCAAGAGCCTCGGCAACTTCTTCACCATCGACGACTTGCTGGAAAAGGGCTACTCACCCGCCGCCATCCGGTTAGCCTTCCTGCAAGGCCATTACCGCCAGCAGTTCAACTTTACCCTCTCCGGCATCGCCGCCGCTCAGAGCGGCCTCGAAAAGCTCGAAAAGGGCCTCCTGCCCCTGCTCGAAAAGTCCGGCATGAGCCGCGAAGAGTTCGGCCAGCTCGTGCCGCCGTTCGCGGGTGACCTGGGCGAATTCGAAAACGCGTGGAAGGCCCTTTGCCACGACTTGAACACGCCGGCGGCGCTCGGCAGCCTCTTCAGCGCCGTCAAGCGTGCCAGCAAGCGCATCGAGTCCGCCGACGAAGCCCGTGCGGCCCTGCAAGGTGCGGCCACCCTGCTCTACGCCCTCGGCATCCCGCTCTTTACGGCGAAGGAAGAGGAGCCCGAAGCGGTCGAAGTCCCCGCCGAGATCGCCGAACTGGCCGAAAAGCGCTGGCAAGCCAAGCAGTCCCGCGACTTCGCCGCCGCCGACGCCCTCCGCGCCGAGCTGACCGCCAAAGGCTGGCAAATCCTGGATCGCAAAGATGGCTACGACGTGGTGAAGGGGTAAGGCAGGGAGATTTGGTCAGGGTCTATTTTAACCACAGAAAGCATAAAAGGCACAGAAGCTCCGCGTAATCGGTTCCTCCTGTATTTAAGGTGAGGAACCAGAATAGTGCGGTGCTCTACTCGCCTTCCTGACCTTCATTTTTGTGACTTCTGTGCCTTTTGTGGTTAATCCCATTTCCTAACCAGAGAACTCAGAAAAATCAGGAAATCCGTCTCCGTTTCTCTGCCTTTTCGGGTAAAACATTCCCTCCCTTACCACGGAAATGTGCTTCACCCGCGCGGCGTGCTTTGCCACAGTGGCGTGCATGACGCATCCTGACGCTTCCGCCCCGCAAGTGGGTATCATCATGGGCAGCATCTCCGATTGGGAGACCATGCGCCACGCCGCCGAGTTGCTGACTCAGTTTGGTGCACGTTACGAGAAGCGCATCGTCAGCGCCCACCGCACGCCCGACCTGTTGGTCGAATACGCCAAGAGCGCCGCCGGGCGCGGCCTGCAGGTCATCATTGCAGGCGCGGGCGGCGCGGCCCACCTGCCCGGCATGGTCGCCGCGATGACGGAGCTGCCGGTGTTGGGCGTGCCGGTGAAAAGCAAGGCGCTCGCCGGGATGGACTCCCTCCTGTCGATCGTGCAGATGCCCGCCGGAGTGCCGGTGCTGACCCTCGCCATCGGTGACGCCGGGGCCAAGAACGCGGCCATTGCCGCCGCCTCCATCCTCGGCCTGCAAGACGAATCCATCCGCGCCAAGCTCCAGCAATTCCGCCAAAAACAGACCGACAAGGTCTTGGCCATGGAGTTGGAGTAAAACGGGGCGCTTACTCTGTGTCTGAGGATCAATGCGTTAAACTCGCCAAGCGCGTGCGGCGTCGCCCACCACTGCCCGATGTCCGAGCCTGACAATCTCGATTCCGAGCGATTCGAGGAAAATGAAGCCCTTAGCGTCCGTCCTCCCTGGCCGGATGAGTTGCCGCGCGTCCGAAAGTTTTTCCCGAAAATCGACCAGAACACCTACCCTCTAGCCCCTCGTCTGCTGTTGGCGGAGGCTCCGGAGCGTATTGTGGGGGTAGGCCTCGTCGAGTTTCGCAGTGAAGTGGAGGCGCACCTGCATTTTCGACTCCGTCCGCGCTATATGGGCAGTTCGGCGGCTCAAATGCTCCTGAGCTCCTTGAAGGCCGAGGCACAAACAAGGGGAGCCAAATCCTTGGATTTGCAACTCCCCCCAGGTGACGCGCGTGCGGAGATGGCTCGCTTAGCCGGCTTCACTCTCCGCCCGGTTGAAGAAGAGGAGCAGATTCAAGTCTGGCATTTCAGCCTGGACGCCTGAACCGGCCTGCATCCTCAAAACCAGAGCATTCCGTATTAGCTGAAACAGTGGACGGGATCTATTTTTGAGCCGCGGCGAAGCGAACGGCCAGAAGAGCCCACTGTGTTTCACGGATTCGGATTAAACGGAACTGCTCTAGCGGTATCCTAAGCTGCAGCCTTATCGCGACGGCGCTTGTAGAGCGCGGCACTGCCAGCAAGCAAAGCAGCGATGGCCGCAGTCGTGGAAGGCTCGGGGACAACTGGGGCAGGAGCCACGCCAGCCGTCAGCTGTTCGCCATTGGTGCTGTAGGCAAAGCGGGTCAGACCCAACGTATTGGCGGCGGGATCGTAGTTCAGCTCCAGCCACGCTTCATTCGAGCCGTCCGTCAGCGCGGCGTAGCCGAGGGTAAGGGAAGTTTCCGTCTCCCAATAGCCCAGATTGTCGTATGAAATCTGAGAGTTGTTATTCGAGGTGGGATTCGCGAAGGTCAGGTCGCTACCCTGCGAGAATTTCAGAACATACGGGAAAGAGCTAGAATCGGCGCTGACCAGCCAGGACTGTTCTGGATTCAAATAGACGTCAAAAGCTGCGATGAAAAGGCGCACATCGAAGCCATCGATCACATCCAAAGATGCGGTCTGCGTATCAAAGTCGATATACATATCCTGCCCCTGGGAGATCACGAGATCAGGCACGACATCGACCAAAACGATTGCCCCAAAGGATGCGCTGGTAACGGCAAGAGAGGCAGCGGAAAGGGAGGTGAGTTTATTCATAATATATACAGGACGGAGACAACTAAGCGTAACACCTTATATATCGTTCCCTAAAGTGGCAAGATAGAAATAGCTCGCCATGCCGAAAGGAGGCAACTTGATTTGGCGGGGTGCACACCCCACGACTGATTATGGTGGGCTGGGACGGCGCTGACTGGCAGATGGCCAAGCCTTTGCTGAGCGCCGGCAAAATGCCCCAACTGGCCGAGCTTTGCTCCGGGGGTGCCCGAGCCGCGATCGAGAGCCTTCCGCCCTATCTCTCGCCCATGCTATGGAATACCATCGCCACCGGCAAGCATCCGGCAGAGCATGGCGTGCTCGGATTTACCGAGATCGATCCTTCCACCGGTGAGCTACGGCCCTGCAGCAGCCACAGCCGCAAGGTGAAGGCGCTTTGGAATATCCTGTCGCAAAAGGGCTTGCGAACGCACGTTTTCGGGTGGTTTGCCAGCCACCCTGCGGAGAGGCTCAACGGCGTCTGCGTGGCGGAAACTTTTGCCAAGTTCAGCCCAGGCACCGCCGCCACCCCGCCGCCCGCAGGCTCCGTCCACCCGCCAGAAATGATGGAGCTACTGGCGGATTTACGCGCGACTCCGGGGAAGCTCGACCCCAATATCCTGCGTTTCTTTCTCCCGCTTCTGGACGAGATCGACCTGAAGAAAGACCCACGCCCCAAGCGCCTGCTGGAGCGGCTGGCCGAGCTCTACACACTCCATAATGCCTCTGTCGCCACTCTTCGCGACGACCCGGCCTTCAACTTCCTGGCAGTCTACTACCACTTTCTCGATTGGATCTGCCACGACTTTATCGAGTTTGCCCCCCCTCGCCGCCCAGAGATCAGCGAAGAGGATTACGCGCGTTACTCAGGCGTGGTCGCACGCGCCTACGAATTGCAAGATTTGCTCCTGCGCGACTTGCTCGCCGCCGCACCTGCGGGTACGGCCTGTATGGTCGTCAGCGATCACGGCTTCCTTTCAGGTGCCGAGCGCCCGGCCTTCACGCCCCAAGTGCCGGCGGGCATTGCCGCCTGGCACCGTCGGCACGGGCTCTTTGCCTTCGCGGGCCCCGGGATTCGGGCCGGCAGCCAAGTGCCTGCGACTAACCTGCTGGACGTTGCGCCGACGGTATTGCGCTACTTCGGGCTTCCCCAAGGCCAAGACATGTCCGGTCGCGCGCTCGACGAGATTTTTGCGGAACACGTCGAGGCCCCGGCCCCCATTGCCAGTTGGGAGCAGGAGGGGCCTCCCTTGAGCAACTTCCAGAGCGAAGCCTTTTCCGATACCGCCGCAGCCGCACTGCTCCGCCAATTCGAAGATCTGGGTTATGTGGACCGGACCGGCGAGGCCTTCGAATCTGCCGAGGTGCTCACCCAGCGCGAAAATGCCTGGAATCTCGGGCAGTCTCTCTTTCATGCTGGGCGGGCAGCAGAAGCCCTGCCCCACCTCGAACGGGCCTACTTCGAGTGCCCGGAAGTGCCGCACTATGCCTTGCCCCTGGCCCAGTGCCAAGCTCGGCTGGGATTGCACCAGGAATCTCAAACCACCGCCCAGACTCTGCTCGACTATGCGGGCGAGCCACGCCTCAACCGTGTTCTGGCCGAGCTGAATCTCCAATGGGGCCGGGCCGCAGAAGCGCTCCTCTGGCTGGAAGCCGACTCTTCGACAGAGCGTGCAGCCGACGAACAGATGCGAGAATTGCGCGCCCGTGTGCTTCTGCGGCTGGAGCGTTGGGAGGAGGCTGAAGCACTCTTGCGCACACTCGACGCGGGCGATAATCGGCAGTTGCTGCTCTGCCGGGCTCGAGCCCTCATGGGCATGCAAGAGCTCAAGACGGCTCATAACCTTCTCCAAGCCCTGGTAGAGCGCTGGCCGAGCGAGGCCATGGGCTGGTTCCTGCTCGGCCAGGTGCGGCACCAACGCACCCAACATGAAGACGCGAAGGCGGCCTTTACCCGGGCCTTGGAGCTAAAGCCCGACTTTACCAATGCTCGGTTGGGCTGGATCCGCCAGTCCCTCAAGACTGGCGCGACACTCAAGCTCGACGACGAGGCATATCACGCGCCCGTAGAAAGTTTGAGCGACCAGATGGACCGTGAGATCGAAGAGCGCTGCGAAAGTCTGCGAACGCAGAGTGCCGCCCGCTTTGAAGGCTGGCGCAAGGCCCGCGAGCAGCAGCGCGATCAGGCAAGCCTCGTCACGATGCTCGAGCCCAGGCGAAGCCAGCAGGAGCGTAGCAACGCCGCCCCCATCGCGGTGGTTTCCGGGCTGCCGCGCTCCGGCACCTCGCTGATGATGCAGATGCTTACCGCAGGCGGTATCCCCGGGCAAGTGGATGCTCAGCGCGAGGCCGATATGCACAACCCGCAGGGCTACTACGAGTGGGAGCCGATCAAAACATTGCAAAAGCAACCCCGAGTGATCGGCGAGGCCTGTGGCAAAGTCGTCAAAGTTGTCTCCCTCCAACTGCCTCACCTCCTGCGCGGGTATCCCTACCGCGTCGTCTGGATGGACCGCCCGGTAAAAGAGATTGCCCACTCTCAATCTCGCATGCTCGCGGCCGAGCGTGAAGGCGCCAAGCCCTCCACAGCCTCCGAAGCCCAGTTGCAGCAACACCGTAACCAGATCCTCGGAAACCTTCGGGCCTGGGCCCAAAGCCGCAACAGCAACCTCCAGCTACTCGAAGTGGCCTATGCGGACTGCATTCAAGACCCCGCTGGTACCGCACAGCGCATCGCCGCATTTCTCCACGAATGGAAAATCGATCCCAAAGCGATGGCGGCTACCGTGAAGCCAGACCTCTATCGAGTCCGGAGCCAAGCCCTCTGACCATACCCGACACATCCTTCATCGTGCTCGGACCGTCTCGAAGGATCTTCCAACGCTTTTACTCCATAAGGAGTTACTAAAGAAAGCTTTGTAACCCGCAGAAACTTGGTACCCGGGGCGGGGCTCGAACCCGCACGCCCTTGCGGGCAGGGGATTTTAAGTCCCCAGTGTCTACCATTCCACCACCCGGGCAAAAGAAAGGGTTTACAGCGTTAAGGTGGAGATGCGTGCGGCCTTGTCCAGTTGATTCGTTGCCTGAATGGATGCACCGCACCTGTATGGCGTCAGCTTTTTAGGCATCGACTTTGCCTGCCGGTCGGCATTTGCTGGGCTTGCCCCGACAAAACCAACCTGTACCCCATAAGCTACCTCCTCCCATGATCTTACGGATGACTTTCCTGGCCCTTACGTCGTTCCTCGTTTACTTGCAGGCTCGCCCCGAGCAGGAAACGACGCTTTGGCCTGCGGGCGAAGTGCCTGGCGCCCAAGGCACCGAAGCGACCGATGTGCCTACGCTGACGCCGTATTGGCCGGCAGAGGAAGTGGCGACCGGAGCGGCTATCATCGTGTGCCCAGGCGGAGGGTATGGGCATCTGGCTACCCACGAGGGGCGTGATTATGCCCTCTGGCTGAATGAACACGGGGTGACGGCATTTGTGCTCAAATATCGCCTGGGGACTAACGGCTATCGGCATCCTTCGATGCTTCACGATGTGCAGCGTGCCGTCCGGATCGTGCGCGCCAATGCCAAGGAGTGGGAGCTGGACCCGGGCCGGGTAGGCGTGATGGGCTCTTCCGCCGGCGGGCACCTCGCCGCCTCGGCGTTGACCCATTTCGATGCCGGCACACCGACCGCCGAAGACCCGATCGACCGCGTCAGCTCGCGGCCCGACCTGGGCATCCTGTGCTATCCGGTAATCACGATGGGAGACTTAGCTCACAAGGGCTCGAAGCGTAACCTGCTGGGCGAGCAGCCGCCGGCGGAGCTGATCGAGCTGATGTCGAACGAAAAGCAGGTGACTGCCGAGACGCCGCCGACCTTCCTTTGGCACACCTATGACGATTCTACCGTGCAGGTGGGTAACTCGATCCTCTTTGCCGAAGCGTTGAGCGAGCATGGAGTGCCGCACGACCTGCATCTCTACCAGACGGGGCGCCATGGGCTCGGGCTCGGCGTGAGGAGCTATACGCCGGGCCAGAGCGACCCGCGCGAGCTGCTGCCGTGGACTTACGACCTCGCGTATTGGCTGAAGCTGCAAGGGTTTGTGGAGTAGGCCTGCCGTTTATCCGGCAAGGTGCCCGCCGTGGAGGGCGCTGCTTCCGGCTGTCCGGCAAATGCGCTTTTTCATTTGGCGTTTAGCCGTTGACGGGTAAGGTTAGCGGCAAAACTTTCTCGTTCATGAGTCGCCGTGCTTCACCTGCCGTCATCGGAGCCTTCGTCATCGGGGCGGCCGTTTTGCTGACCGGCCTCGTCATCTACGTGGGTGCCAAGAATATCTTTTCCAAGGAAGAGACGTTCCTGCTCTACTTCGACGAGACCGTGAATGGCCTTGCCGTGGGCGCTCCGGTCAAGTTCAAAGGCGTGCCCATCGGGCGGGTCAGCGATGTGCGCATCCGCTACAACCAGTCGCCCGAGACGACTGCAATTCCCGTCTTTATCGAGATCGACACCCGTCGGCTGGAAGAAGACCTGGGCGTGCAGGCCGATTTGCGCGACGAGGAGGTGCTCGCGGCCGAAATCCAGGACGGTCTGCGGGGCAAGCTGGTGGTGACGAGCTACATCTCCGGTCAGCTCTACATCGAGCTGGATTACGTCCAGACTCCCGTGCCGCTGGAGTTCCCGCACCAGCAGCGCATCGAATACAAGGAGATCCCCACCGAGCCCTCCGTGCTGGCTCAGGTCGGCTCCTCGGCTTCGGACATCGTGGCCCGTTTCAGCGCGATCGACATGAAGACGATCAACGACGAGACGATTCGCCTGCTGCGTAACTCTAATGCGGTGGTCGAGGCCCTCGATGTCGGCGCGATCAATCAGGAGCTCGTGCGCACCACGCAAAACGTGAACCAGACGCTCGTCGACGCCGACATCCCCGCGCTCGTCGCCCAGTCGCGCGATACGCTGGCACAAGTCCAGGCGCTGGCGACCAAGCTGGAGGGGCATGTGGACCCGGCGATGGCCGATTACCACGCGCTGGCCCAGCGGCTCGATACGACCCTCGGCTCGGTCGAAAATGCGGCCAATGGGCTCTCCAGCACCGTGCAGCCCCAGTCGGCCTTGTATTACGAGCTGAACCAGACGATGCGCGAAGTCCGCGTCGCCGCCCGCGAACTCCGAGAGCTGGCCGACTTCCTCGAACGCAACCCCCGCGCCCTGCTCACCGGGCGCGACAAGCCCGAATGACCCTTTCCATGCGCTCCTTTCCTGCCCTTTTCGGCTGTGCCCTGCTCGGGCTGACGCTCAGCGGTTGCGTGAACCTCGAGCCTTCGGCCGACCCAACGCGATTTTATGTGCTGCACTCCGGCCTTTCCGACGCTCCGGCGACCGACGAGACCAGCCGCGTGCTGACGCTCCAGGAGGTGCGACTACCCTCCTATCTGCAAGGCAGCAAGATCGCGGTTCACGGTCAGGGATTCGGCATCAGCTATAGCGACTGGCACCGCTGGGGCGAGGAGCTGGACGTGGGGCTGACGCGTGTGCTGGCGGAGTATCTGAACGCGTCGCTGCCCAGCTATCAGGTCGATACGGGCCGCCGCCGCTACCTGCCGGCAGGCGCACCGGTGCTGGAGGTCGAGATCGAACGTTTCGAGGGCACGCAATCCGGCGAAGTCTGGGTCGCGGCCCGCTACATCGTGACGGAGGAAGACAGCCAGGGCTTCGTCGCCCAAGGCCATTTCCGCCACCGCGCCGAATGGGATGGCAGTGACTACCAGCAGCTCGTCGCCGCGCTCAGCGACGGCTTGCGCCAGCTCGCCAGCGAGATCGCCTCCAAGCTGGGGACCGAGTAAGCTCCGTCGCTACTTTCGGCGCTCGATCGTATTGAGCAGCTTTTCGGCATCCTTGGCGGCATCGGCCGCCGTGTCGGCCATCACGCAGAAGTGGCCCATCTTGCGGCCCGCCTTGGGCACGGCCTTGCCGTAGAGGTGCAGCTTGGCGCGCGGGTGCTCCAACAGGCCGGGCCAGTCGGGGCCAGCGTCGCCGGCAGCCTTCCAGGAGTCGCCCAGCAGGTTGATCATCGCCACGGGCGAGAGCAGACGCGGGTCGCCCAAGGGGAGGTTGCAGATGGCGCGGATGTGCTGCTCAAACTGGCTGGTGAGACACGCATCAAAGGTATAGTGGCCGCTGTTGTGCGGGCGCGGGGCCAGCTCGTTCACGATCCAGCCGTCTTCGGTCAGGAACAGCTCGACCGCCAGCAAACCCTCCACGTCCAGGGCACGCGCGATGGACATGGCCAGCTCTTCGGCCTCCATCTGGCGTGCGGCATCGACCCCGCGCACGGGCACGAGGGACTGGTGGAGGATGTGGTTGCGGTGCTCGTTGTGGGTCAGCGGGAAGGCCATCTCATCGCCGCGCGCATTGCGGGCACAGATGACGGAATACTCGCCCTTGAAGCGGATCCACTTTTCCAGCACGGCTGCTTCGACGTTCAGCTCGCGCCAGATCTTGGCGACATCGTCGCCGTCCTTCAGCTTGCGCTGGCCCTTGCCGTCGTAGCCAAAGTCGGCGCTCTTCACCACCACATCGCCGCCCAACTGACGCCAGGCGCTCTGCAGCTCGT
Source organism: Verrucomicrobiota bacterium JB022 (assembly GCA_030673845.1). Lineage (NCBI taxonomy): Bacteria > Pseudomonadati > Verrucomicrobiota > Verrucomicrobiota bacterium JB022. Next base: position 308,375 of record JAUTCQ010000017.1, on the reverse strand, counting down.
CCGCATTGTTGACGATGGCAAAGGGGGCGCAGGGGAAGCCGTTGTCCTGCAGGAAAGTCTTTTCGCGGCGGCGGTTCTGGCAGGTGTGCAGGGCCTTGGCGCCCGGGCGCACCGGGGCGTAGCTGGCGATCATCTGCAACGGGCCGCTGGGCACGTTTTCAAACTCGTAGGTCACGACGTCGCACTTCTGGGCGAAGGCACGCAGCGCGTCCATGTCGTCATACGGGGCGTTGATCTCCTCGTCGGCAATCACGCCGGCGGGGGAATTGGGGCCTTGGGGCTCGTAAACGACGAAGCGGTAGCCCAGCTTGCGCCCGGCCAGGATGCTCATGCGGCCGAGCTGGCCCCCACCGAGGATGCCAATCGTGGCCGGCGGCAGGATGACGTCTTTGCGGTTCGATGCGGCACTCATGGAAGGCGCCTAATACACCGCCCCCAGCCCTCGAACGCAAGCGCAAGCACAGGATTGAAGATTTGGGGCCTGTAATTCTCAGAACAACTCCCGCTGCACCGGCAAAATGCGCTCGTGCTCCAATAGCTGGCGCTTGAGCGGGAGGCCGCCGCCGAAGCCCACCAGCTCGCCGCTGGATCCAATCACCCGATGGCAAGGAATGATGAGCGGCAGGGGGTTACGGTTGCAGGCCATGCCGACCGCCCGGATCGCGCCGAGGTTGTCGAGGGCGAGCGCAATGTCTTTGTAGCTGCGCGTTTCGCCCCAGGGGATGGCGCAGAGGGCCTCCCACACCTGCAGCTGGAAGGCGCTGCCGCTGGGCGCAAGCGGGATGGTGAAGCGCTTCAGCTGCCCCGCAAAGTAGGCCTGCAGCTCGTCGACCGTCTGGCGCAGCACGGGCTCGGGCGGGAGGGGCAAGTCTTGGCCCTCGCGCGCCCCCAGGAACCAGACTCGCGAAAGCCTGCCGCCCGTGCAGCCGAGGCCGAGCGCGCCGATGGGCGTCGTGTGGAGGATGTAGTCAAGGCCTTCCATGTGGCGGGCACGAGTAGCTTGGGCGGCGCACGCAGGGGCGTCAATTGCCAGCCGGCGCATCTTTTGAACTGTCCGATTTGCAAGCCATCGACAGAGGCGCCCCACGCGGGCAGGGTAGTCTCGCGGTCCCCCACGCCGCGCGATACCCGATCCCTTCACCCCCTACCCCACGACTTGCCCATGGCCTCCCCTCGTCTTCGTTCCCAAGCGTCCGGCGCCTGGCTCGCGTGCCTGCTCTTCATGACCCAAGGACTTTTTGCTACGGCCTACAATGTGCGCGACTATGGCGCCAAGGGCGACGGCCAGGCGATCGACTCGCCGGCCATCAACGCGGCCATCGAGGCGGCCTCCGACGCGGGCGGCGGCACGGTGGTGCTCCCTGCGGGCACCTATCGCAGCTTCTCCATCCGCCTGCAAAGCCACATCACGCTGGAGCTGCAATCCGGCGCGACCCTGTTGGCGGCCTCACCGGATGACGGCGACGGACGCTACGACGAGCCGGAGCCGAACAAATGGGGCGACGAGCTGCGTTACCAGGACTTTGGGCACAGCCACTGGCGTAACAGCCTGATCTGGGGCGAAAATCTCGAAAATATCGCCATCGTGGGCCACGGCCTGATCGACGGCGAGGGCCTGCAGAGCCACGTGGACTACAGCGACGAAAAGGCCCGCAACGGCCACGCTAACAAGGCCATCGCACTGCGGGAGTGCCGCAACGTGACCCTGCGCGACTTCTCCGTGCTCAAGGGCGGCCACTTCATGCTGCTCGCCACCGGGGTCGATACCATGACGATCGACAACTTGAAGATCGACACCAATCGCGACGCCCTCGACATCGACGCGTGCCGCAATGTGCGCATCTCCAACTGCAGCATCAACTCGCTCAACGACGACGCGATCGTGCTCAAGGCGAGCTACGCGCTGGGTGAGGTGCGCCACTGCGAAGACATCACGATCACCAACTGCCTCGTGAGCGGCTACGACATTGGCTCGATGCTCGACGCCACCTACCGCACCGAGACCAAGAAGGCCGTCGACCAGGACGGGCCGACCGCGCGGATCAAGCTGGGCACGGAATCGAACGGCGACTTCCGCAACATCACGATCAGCAACTGCGTTTTCCGGCGCTCACGCGGGCTGGCCATCGAGTCGGTCGACGGCTCGAACATCGAAAACATCGTGGTGAGCAACCTCGTGATGCACGACGTGTCCAACGCTCCCATTTTCCTCCGCCTTGGCAACCGGGCGCGCGGCCCCGAAGGCACGTCGGTCGGCAGCATCCGGGGCGTGCAGATCAGCGGCATCTCGGTCCACGATGCCGACGGGCGCTTCCCGATCATCCTCGCAGGCCTGCCGGGGCACCCGATCGAAGACGTGCTGCTGCAAGACATCCGCGTGGTCTCGCGCGGCGGGATCACGATGGCCGACGTGGCCGAACAGCCGGAGCACCTCGCCAACCACTTCTTCCTGCGCGGCAAGGAAGAGGGCGTGCGTGGCCCGCGCGAGCCGTTTGCCGTGCCGCTGCGCGAGAAGGCTTATCCGGAGCCGAGCATGTTTGGCCTGCTGCCCGCCTCTGTCCTCTACGCCCGCCATGTCGAGGGCCTGGAGGTGCGCGGCTTGCATTACACGCTGACCGAAGATGACGAGCGTCCGCTGGTGGTGCTGCACGAAGCGACCGATGTGCTTTTCGAGGGCTTTGCGGCCCAGCCGTCGAGCGGCGGCAGCTTCCGCCTGCAGGAGGTGACCGACTTCGAGACCTATCGCTGCAAGTTCGTGCCCGACCAAAAGCTGCGCGAGGCCGAGCTGCAGACGTTCTAAACCGCCCCGGCCTTCCCCAGCCGGTTCGCCTTTCACTCCCCTCCCCTTTCATGATGTTACGCTACTCCCTTCCCCGTCTTGCCTCCCTTGCCCTGCTGCCTGCCACCCTGCTGGCGCAGGCCCCGCAGGAAACCGCTACCCCCAGCGTGGAACAGCTGCGGCTGATCAACCGCGGCGCCTCGCAGCCGGCCTACCCGGTGGTTTATGGGCCCGTGACCACCCAAGAGGTCAAGGAGGTGCTCGACCGCGTGCTGGCCTATATCGACGCCGAAACGCCCAAGAGCCTGGTGGACCGTGAGACGGGTAAGGTGCTGAAGAAGAGCGAGTTTTCGAGCCCCAACGCACGTTTCCCTCAGACGCACTTCGGCATCGTCAGCTACGAGTGGGGCGTCACCTATGCCGGGGCGCTGCACGCAGCAGAGGCGACCGGAGACGCGCGCTATGGCCGTTTTGTCGGCGAGCGAATGCAGTTGATCGCCGACAGTCTGCCCGTCTTTGCCGAACGCCTGAAAAAGGCCGAAGCCGCCGGTGATCCCCGCCCCTGGCGGGTGCCGCTACGCAACCTCAACGCCCCCCACACGCTCGACGACTCGGGCGCGATGGGCGCGGCGATGATCAAGGCCCGGCGCGCCGACGCGGTAGGCGACGAGATTCGCCCCGTGATCGACCGCCTCGTGGGGTGGATCGCCGAAGGCCAGTTCCGCTTTGAAGACGGCACGCTGGCCCGCAACCGCCCGATGCCCAACGCGCTCTGGCTCGACGACCTCTACATGAGCGTGCCCGCGCTGGCGCAGATGGGCGTATTGACCGGAGACGCAGCCTATTTCGATGACGCCGCCAAGCAGCTGATCCAGTTTCACGAGCGCATGTTTGTGCCCGAGAAGGGGCTCTTCATGCACGGCTGGATCCGCGACATGGAGCCCCACCCCGCGTTCCACTGGGGCCGCGCCAACGGGTGGGCGGCCATGGCGGCAGCCGAGCTGCTGAGCGTGCTGCCGGAGAGCCACCCGCAGCGAGAGGCCGTGCTGGCCATTTACCGCGCCCATATGAAGGGGCTGGCGGCCCACCAGGGCGGCGAAGGACTCTGGCACCAGTTGCTCGACCGCTACGACTCGTATCAGGAGACCTCGGCCTCGGCCATGTTCGTCTACGCCATGGCGCGCGGGATCAACCGCGGCTGGCTCGACCCGCTGGCCTACGGCCCGGCGACGCTGCTGGGCTGGAACGCCGTCGCTGCCCAGGTCAACGAACAGGGGCAGGTCGAAAACACCTGTGTAGGCACCGGGATGGGCTTCGATCCGGCCTTCTACTACCACCGCCCGGTCAGCGTCTACGCCGCCCACGGCTACGGTCCGGTGCTGATGGCGGGGGCCGAAATGATCACCCTGCTGCAGGACAAAGGCCGGGACGCCAACGTCAACGACGGCTCTGCCCAGTTTGCCCCGGAGCCCGACTGGCGGAATTTTGGCAGGTAGGTGGACCGCAAAAAATAGCTCCGGACGGTCATCCGGAGCTTTTGAAAACGTGCCTGTCAAGATGACTAGGCGCGGCTCGCCAACTGGCGGCGGCGCAACACCAAACCCAGACCCGCCACGAGCGGCAGGGCCAAAGCGGTAACGGCGGGCTCCGGAATGGCTGCCGTCGTCACCGTAAGCGTCAATACGGTCGATGTCCCGTTAGTAAAGATATCGGACGTCGTCCCGTCGAAGTGAATCGCAAAGTAGTCGAGGCCTTCATCCACGGCGGTCTGGAACAGATCCGTCAAATCGAGGGAGTTGAACGCGCCGCCCTGCACGGTCATAATCTCGGAAGCTACCGTATTGGGTGCGGAGACATGAAAGCCAAGCGTGCCTTCGGAGTCGAACAGCGTGACCAGCAGGTTTTCGTCCAGAGCCGAGCCACTGATCGTGAATTCAAGCTTAACCGATTCGATTTGCGTCCCAGGAGCGTAAGACGAGATGTCTTGCTGGAAGTAGGACTTGGCGTTGTCCAGCGACAAACCCGGGTGGTAGGACGACCCAAAGGCGGTCACATAGCCGTTGCCTGTAAAAGTCTGCGAGCTGCTGAAGTCGGAGGTGGGCCCGATGTAGCCCAGCGTGTAGACGCTGACGGCTTGAGCCTGAGCGACGTTCGCGAGGATGGAGCTAACCAAGGCGAGAAACAGGACAAGAGTCTTCTGCATGGAAAAGTTGGAACGAGTTGAACAAAGGTGTGAGATCAACGCGTTGAAAAATGTCCTCTCTGAACGAAAAGACAACCAAATTTCCTAGGCCTAATAGCCCATTGAAAACTTAGTATTCACCCCCAAGTAACCTACAACTCCATATTGTCGAGCAGGCGAACTTCGTCGCACCAGACGCTGGTGATGATCAAGGTCTGGCCGGGAACGATCTGGCGCTCGAACTCCATCGTGTGCTTGTTGACGGCGTGCACGTAGATCACACGCAGGCGGCGGATCTGCGAGATGTGGTAGGTCACCTCGGCCAGCACGCGGTCGACGTTGCGGATGCCGTTGTCGACGAGTTCACGGCCTTTCATCAGCGCCTGATAGACGATGCGGGCATCGCGGCGCTGGAATTCGTTGAGGTAGGTGTTGCGGGCGCTGCAGGCGAGGCCGTCGGGCTCACGCACGGTAGGGCCGACGACGATTTCGACCGTAAAGTTGAGGTCTTCGACCATCTTGGCGATCGCGGCGGCCATCTGCGGGTCCTTGCGGCCGTAGATGGCCTGGTCGGGGCGCACGATGTTGAAGAGCTTGGCGTGGCAGGTGCAAACGCCCTTGAAGTAGTGCGGGCGCGAGATGGCGCAGAGGCCGCTGGCACGCTTGTCTTCCGTCACCGAGCTGGAGAAGCCCGCCGGGTAGATTTCTTCTTCCTTGGGCAGGAAGACCACGTCGACCTTGGCCTCGCGGCAGAACTGGAGGTCGCGCTCCCGATCCCGCGGGTAGCGGGCGAAGTCTTCGTTGGCGCCAAACTCCTTGGGGTTCACGAAGCACGACACCACCACCACGTCGGCCTGGTCCTGAGCGAGTTGAATCAGGCTCAGGTGGCCCGCGTGCAGGTAGCCGCTGGTCGGGACAAAGCCGATCAGCTTGCCTTGGTGGCGCAGTCTCACGGCAAGGGACTGCATTTCGTGCACGGATTCGATGACTTGCATGGGTGTCCTCTGAAGGATTTTGGCCAACTACCCCGGTGACGGTAAACCTTTGGCTAGCCGATGCTCAAGCTTTCAAAGCGATTATTGAGAATAAAAGTCAAAAAGAGAGAGCAGAGAGAAATGGAACAGGAGTTAAAAGGAGTGAAAAAGAGTCTTCCCGAGTCAGTTGCGCACTTACGCGCCGCCTCCCCGCCAAAGGCTCATTCACTCAGCTTGTTCTGGACTCCTTTTTACTCCTTTTAACTCCTGTTCATCTTAATTGCCTTCCTTCCCGGTCTTGCCTTTCGGGCCGGGGTGCCTACGGTGGCAGGTTCGCCATGATCCGGATCAATCCGAACTACCAGAAGCTGCAGGCTTCCTACCTTTTCAGCAATATTGCCCAACGCGTTGCCGCCTATCAAAAGGCCAACCCCGACAAGCCCCTGATCAAGATGGGCATTGGCGACGTGACGGAGCCTTTGCCCGAGGTGTGCCGCACCGCCCTCAAGCAGGCGGTCGACGAAATGGGCACGCGCGACGGCTTCCACGGCTACGGCCCCGAGCAGGGCTACGCGTTCCTCCGCGAAGCCATCGCCGAGCATGAATTCCAGGCCCGCGGCTGCGACATCAGCGCCGACGAGATCTTCGTCTCCGACGGCTCGAAGTGCGACAGCGGCAACATTCAGGAGATCTTCGGCACCGACATCGCCGTGGCCGTGCCCGATCCGGTCTACCCTGTGTACGTGGATACGAACGTGATGGCGGGCCGCACCGGTCGCTTCATCGACGGTCGCTACGAAGGCCTGACCTACCTCGACTCGACGGCGGACAATGGCTACACGCCCGACCTGCCCGAGACCCCGGTCGACCTGATCTACCTCTGCTTCCCCAACAACCCGACCGGCGCCATCGCCACCAAGGAGCAGCTGAAGCGTTGGGTGGACTACGCCCGCCAGAACCGCGCGCTGATCCTCTTCGACGCCGCCTATCAGGCCTTTATCCAGGACGAAAACCTGCCGCGCTCGATCTACGAGATCGAAGGCGCCAAGGAGTGCGCAATCGAGTTCCGCAGCTTCTCCAAGAACGCGGGCTTCACCGGCACGCGCTGCGCCTTCACCGTGGTGCCGCAAGACCTCGTGGCCTACGACCCGGACAACAACCCCGTGCCGCTGCGCCAGCTCTGGAACCGCCGTCACAGCACGAAGTTCAACGGCGTGTCCTACCCCGTGCAGCGCGCGGCAGCCGCCATCTACAGCCCCGAGGGCAAGCAACAGGTGCAGGCCCTGATCGACGGCTACATGGCCAATGCCCGCAAGATCCGCGAGACCATGATCGAGCTGGGCTACGACTGCGTCGGCGGCGATCACGCCCCTTACGTCTGGATCCAGACCGGCGGCAAGTCGTGGGACTTCTTCGACAAGCTGCTCAACGAAGCGGGCGTCGTCTGCACCCCTGGTGCCGGCTTTGGCAAGTGCGGCGAAGGCCACATCCGCCTCAGCGCCTTCAACACTGCCGAAAAGACCGAGCAGGCACTGAAGCGCATCCGCGAAGTCCTCGCCCGCTAAGGCAGACCCATGCGCGGACTGCGGTCCAGTTTAACGCCCCAGCTGGCAGCCTTCGGGTTGCTCTGGGGCTTTTTTGCAGGCTGCGCCCAATCTGGCGGCAACCAGACGGTGCCCATGGGCTCGGCCAAGATTCGTCGCGTCGAGCCGCAGCGAGAGGAGGTAATGGTGCCTCCGCCAGCCCCGCCACCCCCGGTCAGCATCGTGCGCGAACCGGAAGTGGCGACGCCTGAGCCCGAACCCGAGCCGCTCGTGGAAGCCGCACCGGCGCCGGTGCCGGAACCTGAACCCAAGCCGGTGGTGCCGCTGGCGGTCGTCATCCGCATCGCAGCGGAAGAAGCCCCCGAGCCGGTGGCGGACCCGATCCCGGTCTTCCCGGCGCATGCCGATCTCGAAGCCCTCGCCGGTGGGCGCGCGAGCTTTCTGCTCACCGTTGCGCCCAGCGGCGAAGTGACAGGGGCCGAGCTGATCGAAACGACCCATTACGGCCTGATCGAACCCAGCCGCACAGCCCTGCTCCAGCGCCGCTACGACCCGGAAGATCTGCCACCCGCCGAAGGCCAGTTGGTGAGCTACCAACTGGTGGCGACGGTGGTGTTTTAGGCCTGTAGCGCCTGCGATATGGTGGCGCTGAGGGGAGTGGTCGGGCGGCCGATCAGTTGGCTGAGCACCTGGCGGTCGTCGAACAAGGCCCCTTGAGCGGCTCCGGCGTCCCAACCCGCAATCGCCTGCGCCAGATCGGTCGGTAAGCCTGCCTGAGACAACACGGCGGCGTATTCAGCCTCCGGCAAGTTTACGTATGGCACGTCTTTGCCCGACTGGCGTGAGATTTCGGCGGCCAGCTCGGTTAGCGTATAAGCCTCGTCGCCCGCCAGCTC